>JAISGP010000038.1 GCA_031263035.1 Lachnospiraceae bacterium
ACATAATCAATCCAGCCATCAAAAATTTGGTGGCTGGATTTTTATTGTAAAAAAATAAGGGGTAAGAACATACCCCTCGACATGATTATATAAACGGCACCGATTGTTTTTATGATGTGATTTGGAGGCACATCATCGTTTAAAGCTTTATAATGAAATTATAACAATTGGGCAAAAATTGTCAAGGTCATATGGAATGAAATAACCTAATCGTTTTATCTATTTTCCCCATTCAAAATGAACTTTTATGCAAAACAATTAAAGTTTTTCATTTTTAATGCTGATTATTTGAAAAGCCACAAAATTTTTGAAGAAAAAAAGAACTTTAAGATAACCTCTCAAAGTCCTTTTTATAGATATTATTAAATTAATCTTTATAAAAAACTAACACTCAATCCAAATTTTATTTATGACGTTTACATGCCTTTGGCATTTCCCAACCTTCATGATCTGTATGAAGTAGTTCATGAGCAAGATGAGAATTAGGTTTCTCAAAGAATTCTTTATATAAAGTCTGAACACTTTGATTTTCATGAGAGAATCTAATATCACTGTGTTTATCAAGTCCATAGAGATTGTCTCCACGAAGACAAGCAAGTTCTTCACCTTCATGAATTGGTTGACCACCACCACCGGTACATCCACCTGGGCAAGCCATAATTTCAACAAAATCATATTGTTTCTTACCGGTTCTGATTGCTTCCATAAGCTTTCTTGTATTTGCAAGACCTGAAGCAACTGCAACCTTAAGTGGAATTCCAGCTAAGTCAAATTCTGCTTCTTTCCAACCATCACAACCTCTAACAGCTTTGAAGGCATCTGGATCTGGGTTCTTTTTAGTAAGTAAAAAGTATGCACTACGAAGAGCAGCTTCCATAACTCCACCTGTTACTCCAAATATTACAGCAGCTCCTGTTCCTTCTCCAAGAGGTGTATCAAATTCTTCTTCCTCAAGATAAATAGGATTAATATGATCAGCAGCAATTATTCTATCAGCTTCACGAGTTGTAATTACAATATCAACATCTGGACCTGTTCCAGTAGAATCCATAGTTGGATATTCACACTCAGCTTTTTTAGCCATACAAGGCATAATTGATATACATCTAATCTTAGCTGGATCTACACCAATCTTCTTAGCAAAATATGTTTTAGTTACTGCTCCAAACATCTGTTGAGGAGATTTAGCAGAACTAAGCATATGAACCATGTCTGGATATTGAGATTTAATATATCTAACCCAACCTGGACAGCAAGATGTAAACATAGGAGACTTATCATCACCACGATGAGTATATCTTTCTATAAATTCTGTTCCTTCTTCCATAATTGTAAGATCGGCAGAAAAGTCAGTATCAAATACATAATTAAATCCAACTTTTTTAAGAGCAGCAACAAGACGTTTAACTGTTGCTTTTTCTCTTGTCATTCCAAAGCTTTCACCCCAAGCTGCACGTACAGCTGGTGCTATCTGAACTACAGTTATAATCTCTGGATCTGCTAAATATTCAAATACTTTTCTTGTATCATCTCTAGCTGTAAGAGCTCCTGTTGGGCAGTGTGTAACACATTGACCACAAGCAACACATTCTGAAGTTGTTAATTCGCGATTACCACTAACACCTACAGTTGTTCTTGAACCTGTATTTGCAACATCCCAAATACCAATATCTTGAACCTTGTCACATACTTGAATACAACGCATACATTTAATACATTTTTCTTCAATACGAACTAATGGGAAATGATCTAATTTACGAGGACGAGGAAGATCTACTTTATAATCAATTTTCTTAAGTCCTAAACTATTTGCAACTTCTTGAAGTGCACAATTTCCTGAACGAAGACAGTATGCACAATTACAATCATGTTGGCTAAGAATTAATTTAACATTCGTAATTCTAGCTGTTCTAACCTTTGGTGAATTTGTGAAAACTTCTATGCCTTCTTCCACAACTGTATTGCAAGAAGCAACAAGTCTATCCATTCCCTTTATTTCAACAACACATACACGACAAGCACCGATTTCATTTAAACCTTTTTGGTAACATAAAGAAGGAATCATAATACCATTTGCTCTAGCTGCTTCAAGGATAGTTGTACCTTCTTTAACTTCTACTTGGTTTCCATCAATAATTAATTTTACCATTTGTCTACTCTCCCTCCTTTAAAGCCGCCATAACCAAAGTGGTCACAACGTAAGCATCTTCTAGATTCTTGCATAGCTTCTTCATAAGACATACCACATTCAGCAAGTTCAAAATCATTCTTTCTTTCGGCAGCATCTCTTTCTTTCATAGTTACACGTCCGCAAGCTGGTTTATCTGCAAATCTAGGAGCAGGGATATCAACATCAACTGAAATTTCATGTTCAAAGCCAAGATATTCATCAATATTAGCCGCGCCAACCTTACCTGCAGCAATAGCACGAATAACTGTAGCCGGGCCAGTAACACAATCTCCTCCTGCAAATACACCTGGAATGTCTTGGAATCCAGAATCAGAAAGAGCACTGATTACTCCACGTTGTACAGGAATACCTGCATCTTCAAATTGTTTAACTTCAATTCCTTGACCAATAGAAACGAGAACATAATCAACAGGAATACGTACTTCTTCTGTATCTGCATTTGAAGGAGCCGGACGTCCACGTTTAACTTCTCCAATAATCTGTGGTTGTACCCATAAAGCACAAGCATTCCCCTCTTCATCAAGTTCAATACGAACTGGTGCCATAAGTTCTTTAACTTCGCAGCCTTCAGCTATAGCACCTTCTACTTCTTCAGGAAGGGCAGTCATATCTGCAATTCTACGGCGATATACAATAAGTGTATCTTCAGCACCACATCTAACGGCTGATCTAGCAACGTCCATAGCAACGTTACCTCCACCAATTACTGCAACACGTTTGCCTGTAAAGTCTGGACGTATTCCATCACCTATTTCACGTAGCATAGTAACAGCTGAAAGTACTCTACCACCTTCTTCACCTTCTATACCAATCTTCTTATCTGTATGAGCACCGATTGCAATATATACAGCATCAAAATCATCTTCAAGTTGTTTCATTGAAATATCTTTTCCAACTGAAACTTCAGTTTTTACTTCAACTCCATTTGAAAGAAGTATTTCTATCTCTGCATCAAGTAAGTCTTTTGGAAGTCTATAATTAGGAATTCCATATGCAAGCATACCGCCAAGACGTTTTCTCTGCTCGAAAATGGTAACCTTATGTCCCATAAGAGATAAGAAATATGCAGCACTGATACCACCTGCACCACCACCAATTACTGCTACACTCTTTCCGGTTGGCTCTGCAGGAGTTGGAGCAGGAACTTTACCTGCATTATCTACAGCAAAACGTTTTAAACCACGAATATTAACAGCATCATCAACCATGTTACGACGGCATCTTGCCTCACAAGGATGTTCGCAAATAAGACCGCAAACAGCTACAAGAGGATTATCTTTTCTGATAAGTCTAACTGCATCAGCATATCTTCCTTCTGCAACCAATGCAATATATCCAGGTATATCTACACCTGCTGGGCATAAAGCTGAACATGGGACTGGTTGGTCAAGAGTTGAGATACATTTACCTCTTTCAATATGTTCAATGTAATCATCTCTAAATCCTTCAAGTCCTGTTAATACCATGTGTGCTGCTTCATATCCGATAGCACAGTCAGCAGAATAATAAATAGTTTTGGCTGTCTCTTCAATTAATGTAAGAGTATCCATATTTGCATCCCCATTTAATACATCATCAAGGAGATTTTGAAGTTGTCCAAGTCCAATTCGACATGGAACACATTTACCACATGTTTGACAGTGGCACATGTTTAAGAAAGATTTTGCTAAATCAACAGGACACAATCCTGGTGGGCTTGCAACTATCCTTCTCTCAAGGTCTTTATACAGTTCCTCAACTGTAGATTGAGCCTTGTTTCTAGTTACAATACTAAGTCTACTCATGTTTTTTACTACCTCGCCTTCTTACATATTTAGTCGTCTTTCCTCAAATAAAAAATATTATACCTGTTTAATAACAAATTATCAAATATTTAAGCAGAAATACACAGAAAATAATTATAACCCGTTTAAATATTCTGATAAAACAAATATAATACTTAAAAAATCAGAGGTCACAACTTCCTCTCATCGTCTATGTTAAATTATTACGCACTAATTAGTAGAATTCTCTACAATTGTGGGTTCAAAAATAATTCTATCCTTCCCCTTGATAGAATTCCTCACCTCTAATGACATATAATTCGTATAAACAACTGTCTTAAGTATATCATATTTTGACAATTTTTCAATCGAACTGATTATTCTCCCTATATATTTAGTTGTTTTTAACATAAAATTCGGCATATTAAAGGATTATTCCACATTTTTTTGTGGAAAATAACCAAAGTCTTTATTATCCTCATTTGCAATTTCCTAAAAAAAATATTTCCTAGAATTTTTCTATGATTTCCCTTGATATATAAAAGATAGTACTCTATAATTTTCTATAAAATATTACTTAAGTAATATCATAAGGAAAAATCTTTGTTTTTCCTTAAATAGCTTGATGAAATACTTTTACTTAGTAAAGCAAATTTATCTAGCTTAATTATTTTTAACATACGGAGGATTTATAAATGAAAATAGTATTTTTAGATGCTAAAACAATTGGAGATGATATTGACTTATCAGGTTTTGATAAATTAGGAGAAGTTATAAAATATCCTTTTACTAAAACATCAGAGGCTTCAGAACGTATAGGAGATGCTGATGTATTAATTGTAAATAAAGTTCAAGTCAATGAAGAAACTATAGGAAGCGCTTCTAATCTTAAACTTGTTTGTGTTACTGCAACAGGTACAAATAACCTTGATAAAGATTACCTAGCAAAAAGAAATATCGAATGGCGAAATGTAGCCGGATATTCTACAGAAAGTGTTGCTCAACATACATTTGCACTACTATTCTATCTTTTTGAAAAATTACCATACTATGACAAATATGTAAAAGACGAAAAGTATGTTAACGACATTATTTTCACTCATTTTGAGCAAAGATTTCATGAACTAAATGGTAAAACTTGGGGAATTATCGGACTAGGAGCAATTGGAAGAAGAGTGTATGAAATAGCTAAGTGCTTTGGATGCAAGATGATTTATGCTTCTGCTTCAGGAAGTAAACCTCAAGAAGGTTATAATCAAGTAGATATGGATACATTGCTAAAAGAAGCTGACATTATTTCAATTCATGCCCCATTAAATGAAAGTACTGAAAACTTAATCAATAAAGAAGCTTTCGATAAAATGAAAAAATCTGCAATCTTAATAAATGTTGGACGTGGACCAATTGTAAATGAACAAGACTTATATGATGCACTAAATGAAGATAAAATTGTTGCTGCAGGCTTAGATGTACTAAGTGTTGAACCAATGAGTGATACTAATCCTCTTGTAAAGATGAAAGATAGCAACAAACTCTTCATCACTCCACATATAGCATGGGCAAGCATTGAAGCAAGAATTCGTTTAATGGATACTATACTACAACAAGTAACGGAATTCTTTAAAAAGTAAAAATACACATATTCATGAAAACCTAGCTTTTAACCAGCAAACTTGTTTTGTATATGTAAATAAAATAAAAATAGTCTTATAGGCATTAGTAATATTACGAGCCTTAAGACTATTTTTATTTTAAATATACATAGAAAAAATCACTAACTATTTAAATTTAATTTCCTCAATTTCCTCTTCAATTTCAGAAATTTCATTATCTCTATCCTCAATACCTTCGCAAATAGTTATTAATGAATCATCTGTAATCTCATTATTCTTAAACTTCTCATAAACAAGTTTACCGATTTCTTGAAAATCCTTATCTGTTTGACGACTTAATGAACTAATCTTATATTTCTTCTTTTGAACCTCAACTGTATCTGATACCTTGTCGCTTACATCTAAAGCTTTACCCTTTACCATATCTGCAAAATCTTTTACTCTTTGATCCATAATTTGCACCTCCATTTTTTGTCATAATACTAGTTTCCAAATCATTAACCATATAGTGTTTTACCTTTTACCTTATCTACTATAAGGTTAAAACTTCATAAATACTTTGCTTTATATTTATATAATTACTTACATTTATTACGCTAAAAAAAAATTTTATTTGCATATCGTAAACAAATTTATACTCCAGCGTGATGAACTGCTTCAGTTCGTAATTTAATCTGTGGGCCACCTGTGCCATCAATATACTCACTGGTTATAGTTACTTCCCCAATACTATCATCTTTAGGGATTTCATACATAATATCAAGCATAAATTCCTCAATAATAGCTCGAAGAGCTCTGGCACCTGTATCTTTTTCCATTGCCTTTTTAGCAATAGCATGAAGAGATTCTTCATTAAACTCTAACTTTACTTCATCTAATGCAAGGAGTTTTTGATATTGTTTGATAATTGCATTCTTAGGTTCTCTAAGAATTTCAACTAGAGCATCTTCATTTAAACCAGATAATGTAAATACAATTGGAAGTCTTCCTAAGAATTCAGGAATCATACCAAATTCTCTTAAGTCTTCAATAGTAACCTTAGAAAGAATATCCCTATCCTTATCATATTTATCTTTTAAATCAGCCCCAAAACCTATAGTAGATTGTTTAAGAAGCCTTTCTTTAATAATATTATCAAGTCCTGGGAAAGCTCCTCCTACAATAAATAAAATATTCTTTGTATTTATAGTAGTCATAGGAACCATAGGGTTCTTACTATTTGAACCGATAGGAACTTCAACTTCGCTACCTTCAAGAAGTTTTAACATCCCTTGTTGTACAGCTTCACCACTTACATCACGAGAATTAACATTCTGTTTCTTAGCAATCTTATCTATCTCATCAATAAATACAATTCCCTGTTCGGCTTTTTCCACGTCATTACCTGCATTTGCAAGTAGCTTTGAAAGAACACTTTCAATATCATCTCCAATATACCCAGCTTCAGTTAAAGATGTTGCATCAGTAATAGCTAAAGGCACGTCTAAAAGTTTCGCAAGGATTTTAACCATATATGTTTTTCCTGAACCTGTAGGTCCAATCATCATCATATTTGATTTTTCGATTTCTATTTCATCCATAGTATCTGTGGCAACTCGTTTATAATGATTATAAACAGCAACAGACATAGCCTTTTTCGCTTTATCTTGTCCGATAACATATTCATCCAGACTAGCTTTAATCTTATGAGGTGCCGGCAAATTATTAATGTCGATAGCTGGTTTTTCCTCTTTTTCTGCAGTAGCCTTCTTTTTTAATTTCTGTTTTTTAGGCTCTTCTTTAGGCAAATCACTCATGTTAAAAAGATTACCACCAGACATATTTGGCATATTCTGCATAAGCTTATTAATATCAATATTGCCATTGTTCATCATATCGAAACTTCTCTGCATACAATCGTTGCAAATATGAATATTATTTGGCAAATCTATCTGCTTACCGGTAACACTTTCTGGCCTTCTACACATAAAACAATATTTTTCATATTCATCTTTATGCTCTGTAGTTTTATCCTGATCCTCTTTTTTGCTTTCTTCTACACTTCCACTAACCTTCTCAGGTGTATCTTTTTCCTCTTTAATTTCTGTATCCTTAATATCTTCTGACAATGTAGTCTCCCCTTTATAAAGTAATTTCATTTGATTTTTTAATTAATTTCTGTAAATACAAGGATAATTCTAACTTATTTTTATGTATACCATGTGTAAAATACTATTCTATCGGTTCACACTACTCTTAAGACAAATCGATTAATATAACTTATTTCTTTGAAATAAATATACGATGCTATATTATAATTTTTATCCATTTCGAATGAACTCTTAAAAAATCCTATTACTTACTCATCTCAATAAACTCGTCTTCTGAAATTATCGGTATTCCAAGCGATTTTGCTTTTTTATTTTTTGAACTTGATGAATTCACATCATTATTAATTAAATAGTTTGTTTTGGAAGTAACAGACCCTGTCACTTTTCCTCCCATACTTTCTATTAATTCTTTTACTTCATTTCTATTTGCAAAATGAACTACATCTCCAGTAATTACAAAATTCACTCCTGCAAATCTCTGATTATTTTCATCTACCACTGGGATTTCAATATCTAATTCCTTTACTAGATTGTTAAAAATCTCCATATTTTCCTCAGATGAAAAGTACTCTGCAAATGAGGTTGCAAGAATTGTTCCCAATCCATCTATCTCTTCAAGTTCTGAAACATTTGCACTGATTATCTTATCTAAGTCATAATTAAAATATTTGCAAATAAGCTTTGCATTTGCAAGCCCAATTCCTAGTATGCCTAAAGCATATATAAGCTTTGGCAATGCCACATGACGAGCTTTATCCACAGATAAGATTAAATTATCGTAGGATTTTCTACCAAAACCTTCCATTTCCACTATTTCATCTTCGTGATTTTGCAAATGAAAAACATCTATATAATTTTTAACAAATCCTCTATCAATGAATTTCTCCAAAGTGCTTTCAGACAAGCCGTCAACATTTAAAGCATCTCTGCTTACAAATAAAGTAAATTTTTTAATCTGCTTAGCCGGGCAATTAGGATTAGGGCAATTCAAAGTTTTTGAAAGTCCATCTTCTTTTATAATTGTTTTTGTTCCACAAGCTGGACATTCTTCAGGAATAATTGCATTGGCACTTTTTGTGAAGTTTTCTGCAATTTGAGGGATAATCATATTTGCTTTATATACGCTAATTTCATCTCCAACTCCAAGTTCTAACTCTTCTAAAATACTTATATTATGCAAACTGGCTCTTTTTACTGTTGTTCCTTCTAGTTCTACCGGTTCGAAAACAGCGATAGGATTAATCAAACCAGTTCTACTTGCATTCCATTCGATTTCTATAAGTTTTGTCATTGCTTTTTCATCTGCCCACTTGAAGGCAATGGAATCTTTCGGAAATTTAGATGTGCTACCTAAACTTTTTCCATATGCTATATCATCATAAAGAACAACTAATCCATCTGATGGAAAATCATTTTTCTTTACTTGCTCTTTAAACCAAAGAACTTGTTCTTCAACATTTTCTTCTGTAACTATATGATATTCTACAACTTGAAACCCAAGATTTTTAAGCCAAATAAACTGTTCTTCATGAGAATTGTCAAATGTTGATGCATCATTATCTGTTACATTTGCACCATCCATTTCTTTAGCACTTACAAATGAAAAAGCATAAAACCCTACATTTCTATTTGCAGTAATTTCACTGTTTAATTGACGAACAGAACCACTAACTAGATTTCTTGGATTTTTATATTTTGAATCAATATCCGGAATTTCTTCATTTATCTTTTCAAAATCGCTATATGTGATTATTGCTTCACCGCGAATAATTAATTCGCCTTTAAATGGAATAGAAATAGGAATGTTTTTAAAGGTTTTGGCATTGGCAGTAACTACTTCTCCAACCTCTCCATTACCTCTAGTTACTGCCTTATAAAGCTTGCCTTCTCTATAGGTTAAAACTATAGTTAGCCCATCCATCTTCCATGACAAAAGTGATTTTTCTTTTCCAACAAATGAGGCAAGAGTGTCTACACTTTTAGTTTTATCCAGACTAAGCATTGGACTTGGATGACGTTCTTTTGGTAGAGAACTTACAACCTCATAGCCTACATTAATTGTAGGACTATTTGCCATAATGATGCCTGTCTCTTTTTCCAAAGCTTCCAGTTCATCATATAATTTGTCATATTCAAGATTTGGCATAACCTCAACAGCATCCATATAATATGCCTTACGTGCCAAATTTAATTTTTCAACTAATTCTGTAATTCTCTGTTTCTTATTCATAGTTCTCCTGTAATACTGTTTATTAAATAATATTTTTATTACCTTTTTGCAAATGAAATATACTTATCTGCAATACGTCAATAATCACCATATTTGACAAGCAATTCACAGATATCATTTAATTATATTTATTATTATTTTTCTATATAATACACTAACTGCAAAAATTGCTTTAAGTATGTTATAATCCTAATTTTATAAATTCAAATTTTCTCTCAACAGACTTATTTCTTCTTCCGTAAGTTTCCGATATTTTCCAATTTCAAGATACCCTAGTTTAATATTCATAATTCTAACTCGCTTTAAATTAATAACATTTCTGCCTAAGGCATTACACATTCTTCTTATTTGACGATTAATACCTTGGGTAATTATTATGGAAAATGTAAAGTCATCTATCATTTGCAATTTCGCCTTGCGAGTAACTTCGTCTATCTGTTTTTCTTTATCAACAATATGAACACCTTCACTCATTTGGCGAAAAAAGTTTTCATCTATCTTTTTATCAACTGAAACCACATACTCTTTTTCGTGAGCATTTCGTCCCTTCATAAGTGCCTCAATTAAATCCCCATCATCAGTCAAAAGAATTAATCCTTCTGAGTCTTTATCAAGTCGCCCCGCATATGTAATTCGAGTTGGATAACCTATAAAATCAATTATATTATTGGGCTCTCTTTTATCTTCCGTGCAAATAATTCCTTTGGGTTTGTTAAAAGCAATATAGGTTTTTTCAATTTTTCTTTTGATTTCCTTACCATCTACAAATATCCTATCATCATCACTAACAGAAGTTCCCTTAACGGCTAAAATGCCATTAACAGACACTCGCCCTTCATCTATTAATTCGTCTGCCTTTCTTCGTGAAGCAATTCCAGCTTCTGCAATAAATTTATTTAAACGCATAATCGCTCCAAATTTTAACTATAATAAAATCAGTTTTTACACTTCTATCATTTGCTAATTGATTATTATACTTATTCAATATTTTTATTCAAATCATTCAATAAATCCAAAAATAAATTTGCAAATTAACAATAAAACTTATAGTAATATTCATACTAATTTTTTACTACTGTAAAATATCATTATCCTTATTTTTCTAGTTATATTTCATTCTTCTATTATTTAATAATTCATCTTTATACTTTCTCATATAATACTTTGCCATATTTAAGTTCTGTTCAGAATAATTACCACATTCTTCTGGCTTAGCACCGGGAATTTCACCCTCAAAATTAATTATAAAATCTGCCAAATCTATAACATTTGCAAATATATCTTCAGAAGACAAATCACCAAACATAACCATATAACAACCTGTTCTACAACCCATAGGTCCAAAATAAACTAAATCATCCTTTATCTTACTATTTCTAAGATATGTTGCCCCCAAATGCTCAATAGTATGAAGAGCCGGCACATCCACAACTGGCTCTCTATTAGGTGCTGTAATTCTAAGGTCAAATGTAGTAATTACCACTCCATTCCTCTCATCTTTTCTGGAAACATAAACTCCCGGAAATAAATTTAAATGATCAATTGTAAAACTTGCTATCTTATCCATAATGTAATCCTTTCAGTATGTAACTTTTTTAATTCTTCTTTATATCATATAAAACTTATAATCTAACTTTATTTTCTTTATATCTTATAAAACTTGTAATCTAACTTCACTTTTTTATAGCTTATAAAACTTAAAATCTAACTCATTTCTCCTTATACCATATAAAAATTATTTTTTGACTGTTCTTTATAATTTTTCATTATTAATTTTCCCAATACAAAGATCTCTATTTTTAAGTTCATTTTTTTCACCTAGAATAAGATTTCTTAAAAACATTTCTAAATATTCGGTCGTTCTATATACTCCATTAGGAATATTATTATAATTGGCACGAACTAGTGCATTTCGAAAATACCAAGCATTTTCTGCAAATAAATCATTAGTAGCCATAAAACCTAAAGTCCTTAAATATTTAATGAAGAAAACTGCTGTTGTTCTTGTATTTCCTTCACTAAAAATATGAATTTGCCACAATCTCGAAACAAAAAAAGCAAGATGTTTAATAATTTCATCTGTAGAAAGTCCCTTATAACTAAATTGTTTTTCCAATGATAAATCATATTCTAATGTTGCTTGTAATTCAGAAGCACTACCATAAGTAACAGAAGCCCCATCTAGTACCCATTCTCTTTTAGTAATATTATACTCTCTAATTTTTCCGGCATGACTATATATATTTTCAAACAACCTACGATGTATTGAAATGTACTCATTTGGAGTAAAAGAAAAAGCTGTCTCAGACAATATCTTCGTTATTCTTGCGGATACCTTATCAGCTTCTTCTATTCCATTATCACTGTCTGATACCTCATCTCGTTCTTCATAATAGTTTTCTATAAGCTTATTAACTTCATCTAAAGAAATATCTCCCTCAATATTTCTTTTAGCAGCCTCAATTAAATATTTCGACGGTTTTAAACCATCAACATCTTGAAGCCCTATAGCAGTGCTCCATAAATAAGCCTTTTTAGCTTTATCCGGCTCTTCTTCTCTATAATATTGTTCAAAATGGTCTTTATTCATAAAACGCCTCATCTGAAGATTTAATTTTTTCAATTTCTTCTCTATACAGTTCTTCTAAATTATTCCCTCATCTTCAAATCCAAACTCAAAGTCTCTAAATATGGGACAAAGTATCCGCTGACTACTTCAAAGAAAAACTGAGGATCTAATTCCTCAATTTTAAAGCTTTTTCTGCCGCCGTTTAAACTTCTCTTCCAAAATCTATATAATTCTTCAAATCGCATATAATAGATTTTATTTATTTGAGTATAATATATGATTAAAAATGATATTCCGTCTTGGGTTTCAAAGTTACTCATAAATTCAACTTGGTGTTCATGAATATTCTGTAGTGGAAAAGTATCGGAAGCACATTCTTTAGCATCAAAGCATATAGGTATTCCTTGGCAGGCTCCGATATAGTCAACCGTACTGATTTTATCAAAATAGGCTAAGGTAATATGTCTATTTTCTTTATCAATTTTTACTGGAGTTATAGGAGTTGGTATCTTCTGAACCAATGCCAATTTTTTTCTTGCATAATCTTCATTAGTTCTATTAATAAATTCTTCTAAGGTAGATCCCCTAAGACCTCTTGAATTCCATGTTGCCATTTTTGACCTCTTTTTATTTCTTTCAACAGAAATTAATCTCTACGTATACTGACTTTTATATTTATTGAGTGTTTTCATAAATCTAATATGATTTATTGTAAAATAAAACAATATCTATTTTAAAATCCATTTTTAAATTTCATATTACTTTAAGTATCTTGAGATATAATTGTCTAAATCTTCAAACTTATCTTTTAATATTCTTGCAAATACCTTTGGTATTTCTGCAAAATATTCTTTGTCTGATAAATAATCTAATTCACCCTTTAACTTAGGGAAAACAAGTTGATATGAATGAAGTAATTGGGCTTTAACTCCATACTTTCTTTTATAGTAATCATTAAACTTTCTATCACCATACTTATAGTCTCCAACTACTGGGTGACCTATACTCCCAAGATGTGCACGTATTTGATGAGTTTTTCCTGTAATCAAATGAACTTTTAATAGTGTAATATTATCGCTAAACAATAGTGGAATTATTTCTGTTTCAATGTGAGTGTTACTCTTTGAATTAAATTCTTTATTATTACCTTCATTTTTAACTTCTGCTTGATTAGGCTCTTTATTTTCACCTTCATTTCCTAAATAAATCTTACTAACCTTATCTACTACCACAAAATTACCATCAGCTGACTTTTGCAAATTCCCATCTAATACAATTTTCTTATCAATTCTTCCTTTAACCAATGTTAAATAATATTTTTTAATCTCTCTACTTTTAAATATCCTAGACAGTTCTTGCAGTGCAAATAATGTTTTACCTGCAACTATTAATCCAGAAGTATTTCGATCTAAACGATTTACAATACTTGGGTGAAAAGTTTGAAGATCCGTAACTGATAATTCTCCTTGAGAAATCATATAATCTATTAACATTTCAACTAGAGAGTAATCATTGTCTCTGCTTTTTTGAGAAAGTACACCTGCCGGTTTGTTTAAAAGTAAAATATTCTCATCTTCATATATAATATTTTCATTGCAAATGATATTTTTACTATTATTTTCTAATTTCTTTAAACCATCATTACTACCTATACTGTCCGATTTAGTACTTTTTTCCCAAACATTAAATTTCTCTTGATAGTCTAATGTTGTATTATTTTTATCAACTTTTTTTCTTATACCATATAAACTAAGATTACTTTTGTTATCACCTTGAGACTTATAATCCACCTCTTTCTGAAAGGATTTTATAGTTTCATCAGCTAGAAAAAATGACAGATTATCCCCTACATTAAGAATTTCCTTACCTGTCACCTTTTTTTTATTTAAAACAATATTCTTTTTTCGAAACATTTTATATAAAAAGCTATCCGGTGCCAAATTCAAAAATTTCTTTGAAAATTTATAGACACTTTGTCCAGCTTCATTTTTTCCAATTTCTCTATTTACCATATATCCTCATCAAAACTTATTTCAACAAATGCAAAACTATCCTAATGATATTGTATTTTTCAATCAAAAAAATAAAAATCCAGCACTATAACATTCAAACATAACAAAAACAATATTAATAACAATCTTCTAAACTTTTCAATAATATGCTACACCAATTGAGTTAATAAAGCCTTTGAAATATCTTTTTCAAGTTTCTCATTTCTGACCGCGAAACTATCAATCTGCCTAATCTGACTTAAAAAGTCCTCAGGCTTTGTACTAATTCTCACCCTAGCATTTGAAAATCCACTAGAAATCATAAACTCTAGAAGGTATTCATATATTCTTCCTTCATCAACATTTTTATCTTCTATATAGAAATAAGCATTATTACTTTTTATTACTGCAGCTTGAATACAATAAACCTTAGATGAGGTTGAAAAAGGTAGCTCATAAATCGCTGTATAATCTTTAATATGTTTTTCTATTTCCTTATAAATGTTTCCACTTATTCCTTTGAATTTAACCACTAAAATAAACTGTACAAATGCTCTTGCAAATGGAAGAACCCCCACGATTGCTATAATTGTAAAAACATTTTTAGGTGTTCCATATTTTTCAATACCCACCATATATATAATCAAGAGTATAAATGCTTCCAAAATACTCATTTTCAAATTTCTTTTTTTAATATATTTTATATATCCTTTTTTACCTTTTAAAAGCTTCTTCATGTCACATCCTTTTTGTTTTACTTCAAATATTTAACCTATATATCTCACAAAACTTTATTCTCTTGAAACAATACACACTACAAAATATATTTATAGCTTAACTTCTTTTTTCATTTAAATAGCTCTAAATCAAAAGCAACTACTATATTTTATTCATCATCTTTTTTACTATATTCAATCCCAAGATGTTCATATGCAAGAGGCATGGCTACCCTTCCACTTGAAGTTCTACTTATAAATCCATTCATAAGAAGATATGGTTCGTATACATCTTCAATAGTTCCGGCATCTTCTCCTAATGCTGCTGATAGGGTATTTAACCCTACAGGTCCACCACCAAATTGAACAATCAAAAGAGATAAAAGTTTTCTATCAATTTCATCTAATCCCATTTTGTCTACTTCAAGAGTATTTAAAGATTCCCTAGCTACAGTCCCATTAATTGTGCCATCATATTTAACCTGAGCGAAATCTCTAACTCTTTTCAAAAGTCTATTTGCAAGTCTCGGAGTTCCCCTAGACCTTCTAGCAATAAGACTAGCTCCATCCTCGTCAATACTAGTGTCTAATACCTTAGCGGAACGAAGAACTATATCGGTTAATTCCTTCTCTGTATAAAACTCAAGTCTATTTATAACACCAAATCTATCTCTTAAAGGGGCTGTAAGCATACCTACTCTTGTTGTAGCTCCAATTAAAGTAAATTTAGGCAAATCAAGTCTAATGGACCGTGCTGTTGCACCTTTACCAATCATAATGTCAATTGCAAAGTCCTCCATTGCCGGATAAAGAACTTCTTCAACTTGACGATTAAGACGATGAATTTCGTCGACAAATAATACATCATTTTCAGCAAGATTATTGAGAATTGCTGCCATTTCTCCAGGTTTTTCAATTGCAGGACCTGAGGTAATCTTAATATTTACTCCTAATTCATTTGCAACAATTCCAGCTAAGGTAGTCTTACCAAGGCCTGGAGGTCCATAAAGTAGAACATGGTCTAAGGCTTCTCCACGCATTTTAGCTGCTTCAATATAAATCTTCAAAGAATCCTTTGCCTTGTTCTGTCCAATATAATCTTTAAGATATTTAGGTCTTAACTTATTATCACTTACCATATCCTCAGGTAATTCTGATGTAGTTATAATTTTTCTTTCCATATCCATCCTATATTCTCTATACTCAAAATCTATTTTTTATTGCAAATAATAATACTATACCTATAAAAATATTTCTCTAGACTTTTTAACTTCTTACAAATTCAATTTTTACAATTCTAACTAAATTAAAATAAATGCTTCTTTAGAAGATTTATAATTGCTCCAAAGCTTATTAACCAAGATACTTTAATGCCAATTTCAATATATCTTCTGTTGTCATATCTTCCGTAATTTCAATACTTTTTACTGCTTTAATGCTTTCAAGTGAGCTTATCCCAAGAGCCTCTAAAGCTTCAATTGCCATAGTTTTATTACTTGCATTTGCAGAAGGATTACCAGACAGTATATCTGCCGAAACATCACCACTGGGAAAAATATCCTCAGAACTAATTTTATCCTTTAGTTCTATGATTATTTTTTCCGCTGTTTTTTTACCAATTCCTGGAGATTTAGATATAGCCTTGCTATCACCGGAGATTATGGCGTATCGCAAATCATCTAAAGACAAAGTATTTAAAATGGCTAGACCACCTTTAGGTCCAACTCCATTTACTCCAATTAACATTTTAAATAACGACAAATGATCACGAGTTAAAAATCCAAACAACTTCATGGAATCTTCTTTTACACTAAAATATGTGTGAATTAAAACTTCCTGACCTACTCTTGGAAGCTTTTCCATGGATTCTCCTGTCATATAAACATTATATCCTATTCCATTTACATCAACTATAATTGTTTCTTCCTCTAAAGAAATCAATTCTCCTCTTAAATATGTAATCATATTGTCCTCTTATCTTATTAGCAAAAAAACCTTTTTACTAATCAACTCCTAAACCATATCGCTTATTATTTTTAATATACTCAACAATCTTAAAAAATATCCACACAAAAATATCTTTTTTAATTACTACGCTATTAAATCACACAATAACTCAGCCTATTTTTACTACTTACATTTCAGGAATTTTAAGTCTTTTATTTACTTCATTTGTAACAATCCCTATAACAATTCCGGTAACTAGTCCACTTATAAGCAATATTGGAAAATAATAAGAAATGCTCAAAGTATTTACCACAAATATTGCCACAATTAACTGACCGATATTATGAAAAACTCCGCCGGCAGCACTAATTCCCAAAAGGCTAAATCCTTTAATTCTATTTAACAAAACCATTACAGTAAGACTTATTATAGCACCAGTAAGTGAATAAATTATTGCAAATCCATTTGCAAATATAAAACCAGAAATAAGTACTCTAAGAATATCTAGCAAATATAATTCAGATGTGGATATTTTATTTAATCCAACAACTATTATTAGATTTGCTAAACCAAGCTTTACTCCGGGAATTCCAAAATTTATTGGAATAAGAGTTTCCACATATGAAAAAATCAAAGCTAAGGCTAAAAGCACTCCAAAATATGCAACTTTATTCTTCAAGGCTAACTCCAAAATTTGTTCTTTTCTATAGAACTATCATCAAACTTCATTTTTTTCTACAGAACTATTTTTTTATCACTAAATATTGTATCCTTCTTAATTTTATACAGGATACAGTCATTATAATTTAAAATAGATTCTACACTACAAAATCAAACTCACTTTTTTTCTTACTATCAATTTCCACGACAAGTTTATGAGGCAGACATATTATGCTTTCCCCATCCTTTGAAATAGCTTTATGATGAACACAGATTTTATCAGGGCAAGTTGCTTCTATCATCTTTACCTTTTTATCTTTAATCTGAATTACATTTTCACCGTCTTTTATCTTATATGTTCCATCTTTCGCTAAATCATAGGTTTTTACTACTTTGCCATGTATTTTAACTACAACCACGCCTTCCCTTAAATTAGGACGCATATAGTTAAAGAGCAAAAAAGCTCCTGCAATTATGAGAACTATTAAAATTAAAAAAATATCCTTCTTTTTCATAACCTTTTATCTCTCAATAACCAATTTAATCCCGTTCTTATAACTATAAATACAGTTTCGTATGTTTTTTCATACAAACTACTATAGTTACATTTTTAATAATCAAAATATATCCAACTATTATTCAGTCTTATCTAAACCCTTTTTAACAAGTTCTTCTTTTTCTTTTTTAGAAAGCTTATGTTTAATCTCATATTCTCTTTTCATAGCTTCCTCTTTAGTATTATACTTTTCTACATGAACTAATTCAAATGGAAGTTTTGCTCGCACCACTTTTGAACCTTTTCCAGCCTTATGAGTTTCCATTCTTTTTTCTAAATTATTAGTCCAACCAGTATATAAACTATCATCATTTAATCGGAGTATATAAACGAAATTCATCTCTTACACTTTCTTTTATACAATAAGGCGTAATTATAGCCACTCTATAATTACGCCTTTATATTCTACAAATTATACTTCTAAATACATTTAACTCAATCACACAATCTATTTTACCAAAAGTAAAAATATGTTCCTTTGAAAAAATATTTTTTTACAAAAGATAAAGCATTTACGCCTTACCTTATACTACATACTTCTCTATATTTTCGAAAAGTATCTATATCACAAATTCCCATATAATCAATTATGCTCTAGATAAATATTCACCTGTTCTTGTATCAATCTTAAGAACATCTCCTTCGTTTACGAAAAGAGGAACCATAACTTGAGCACCTGTTTCAACGATAGCTGGTTTAGTAGCACCAGTTGCTGTATCACCTTTAACTCCCGGCTCTGTTTCTGTAACAGTAAGCTCAACATTTAGTGGTGGCTCTACTGCAAATACATTTCCATTATGAGAAATGATTTTAACATTTTCATTTTCTTTTACAAATTTAAGAGAATCGCCTACAACAGCTGCCTCTAATGCAATTTGCTCATATGTTTCATTGTCCATAAAGTTATAGAAATCTCCATCTGCATAAAGATATTGCATATCTTTTCTTTCAATAAGAGCATTCTCAAATTTCTCAGTTGGACGGAATGTTTTCTCAACAACTCCACCATTAATAATATTTTTTAATTTAGTACGTACAAAAGCTGCACCTTTACCTGGTTTTACATGTTGAAAATCAAGAATTTGATATACGTTTCCATCGTATTGAATTGTAAGACCATTTTTAAAATCACCTGCTGATACCATAATATATTCCTCCGAATAAAATTTTAATTATAAGAGAAGGGCAAGCCTTCATAAATTATCATGTGAAAATAAATATTTCAATCCATATGAATATTACATAAGGAAGTACATTCATTCTGTTTGTTCAATGACAACCTTAAATATTCTATACTGTTTTTAAGGATTGGTCAAGTTAATTCTACTTTCTCTTCCTACCACGTTTATCAAAATCATCACCATAGTATAAGCTAGTAGCCTGTTTATCCATTCTGAAAAACCAAAAAACTCCTAACATTATTAAAACTAAGGCTACATAAAACCATTTTGACTCAATTTTTATATAGATAATAAGAATATTTAAAACTCCATATAAAAGCAACACAATGCCTAAAATAAGTGTAGGATTAGCCATTGTATCAATAAAAGCCTCTATATTTTTAATTTTCTTAGGATCCCCATCCTTAGGAAGATAAAGCCAAGGAGTTACCTCTTTCTTAAATTTTAGCTTCACATAAGCGTAAAAAAAGACGAGAGAACAAGCTATAAATGAAACTCCAAATATCATATCTAAATCCATATTAACACTCCCTACCTTCTTAAATTCCTAAAACATCTAAAACTTCTGCCTTCATACCAACTAAAGCACATTCTCTTTTATGGAGAATTTCACCTTCTAAAGACTGAACAACTGAATCTGGAATAGGAGTTTTGCTTACCTTCGCTAAAATTTCGATAAGTTCTTCCTCACTTTTATTACGAATATCTTCATCTAAAGAACCTTCAATTGATTCCAAAACTGTTTTAGCAAATTTAAAAGGGCTTGCTGTTGAAGCTATAACAGTAGGTGTATTATCTTTAGATTCAAATACATAATCATCATAAACTTTAGAAGCTACAGCTGTATGTGGATCAATTACATAACCCTGTTCAAAAAACATCTTTTTAATCTGTTTTTTAATATGTGGTTCAGTAGCATATCCGCCTACAAAATCTGAAAGTCTTTCTTTCATCTTATCACTAATTCTATATTTGCCTTTATAGAGAAGTTTACCCATTAAATCTAAAATAGTTCTAGAATCTTCCCCAGAAATATGATATAAAAGTCTTTCTAAATTACTTGAAATCAATATATCCATAGATGGAGAAATAGTAGTCCTAAATTTTCTATTTCTATTATATATACCAGTTGCAAAGAATTCAAAAAGAACGTTATTGTCATTTGAAGCACAAATAAATTTGTTTATAGGTAGTCCCATCTCTTTTGCATAATAACCTGCTAAAATATTTCCAAAATTACCTGTAGGAACGCAAATGTTAATCTTATCTCCATTTGCAATCTGCCCACGTTTTAATAATAAAATATATGAATAATAATAATATACTATCTGTGGCACAAGACGTCCGATATTAATAGAATTAGCTGAAGAGAATTGATAGCCGGAATAAGAAATTTCTTTATTGAACTTATCATCTTCTAAAATATATTTTACAGCACTTTGGCAATCATCAAAGTTGGCATGTACTGCCACTGCTGCCACATTTTCGCCAACAGAAGTTCTCATCTGAAGCTCTTGCATCTTGCTAACTTTATCTTTAGGGAAGAAGGTAATAATCTTGGTTCCTTCTACATCTGCAAATCCTGACATAGCTGCCTTACCAGTATCTCCTGAAGTTGCTGTAAGAACAACGATATTATTTTTAACTTCATTCTTCTTAGCTGCAACTGTTAAGAGATGAGGAAGTATAGAAAGGGCTATATCTTTAAACGCTAATGTATCCCCATGGAATAATTCAAGATAATAAGCATCTCCTTCTTTTTTTAATTCAACAATATCCTCTGTATCAAATTTATCATCATAAGCTTTATCTATACAATCTTTTAGCTCTTCTTCTGTAAAATCAACAAAGTATCTTTTTAATATTTCAAGAGCTATCTCTTGATAGCTTTTATCTTTATATTCTTCCAAATTAACATCCCATTTAGGAATATTGATTGGAACATACAAACCTCCATCTGGAGCTAAACCTTTTAAAATAGCTATTGATGAAGTAACGTCCGCGATATCTCCTCTTGTGCTCCTATATAGTAGTTCTTCTGTCATTATTTTACCTCTTTTAATAATTAAAGTATTTTCTTAATCTAGAATAGTATACACTATTTCTCAAGGTTTGACTAGGGTTTTTCTGCGTTGAAAGTGGTGGCATTTATGACGTTTAGGAAAATAATGTATATTTAGTTCACCAAACTTTAATTTGCAAATCAAAATATAAGTTTGTATAATTCTAGTCAAGTCAAATATAGTATTCTAATTAAATTCAAATACTGCAAATGAAAACTTTTTCAAGATTGGAGAGCCTATGGAAATAATTCATGATAAAGAAAAAAATACCTTCGCAATGATAAATGATGAGGACAAAATCATCGGTTTAATTGAATATCGAGTTGCAAATCCTCACCTAATTTATGCAACTCATTCTGAAGTACTTCCTGAATATGAAGGAAATGGATATGCAACCAAGATATTTGATTATATGGTCACATATGCACGGGAAAACAAGATAAAAATCTTCCCTATTTGCGTTTTCGTAAAAAATAAATTCAATAAACATAAAGCTGAATATATGGATGTAATTGCTGATAATTATCATGGGGTGTAGCTATATACACCCCTTCAAAATACCTATCATTTCATCAACTTGTTCTTTTGTAATTATTAAAGGTGGAACAAATCTAATAACATTTCCCTTTGCACTTATAAGGAGAAGCCCATTTTCATTTGCCTTAGCAATCACATCTGAAACAGGAACACTAAGCTCTATTCCTTCCATAAGTCCAGTACCTTTAACTGCTACTACCTTATTATTTTCCTTTTTAAGTTCATTAAGCTTTTCTTCTAAATATTTTCCAACTACCTTTACATTATCAAGAATATTAAGCTTTTTATATAAATCTATTGTTGTAACTACTGCCTTACAACACAAGGGATTACCACCGTATGTAGTTCCGTGATCACCTGGCTTCAAAGAATTAGATATAACTTTTTCTGTTCCCAAAAATGCTCCAATTGGAACTCCATTTCCTATCGCTTTAGCTACAGTCATAATATCCGGCTTAATTCCAAAGGTTTGCCATGTAAAGAATTCTCCACTACGCCCCATACCACACTGTATTTCATCAAATATAAGAAGTATATCATTAGCATGGCAAATATCTTTAAGTCCAGCAAGAAAATCTTTATTTGCTAAATTAATACCACCTTCTCCTTGAAGAGGCTCCACAATAATTCCGCAAGTATTGTCATTTATGAGTTCCTTTACCGATTGCAAATTATTAAATTCTGCAAATTTAACCGTAGGCAACATTGGTTCAAAGGGTTCTTGATATTCCTTTGTTCCCGTTACTGATAAAGCTCCAAATGTTCTTCCATGAAACGAGTTATTAAATGATATAAATTCTGTTTTTTTATTTCCTTTTCTATAATGATAAGCTCTTGCCATTTTAAGAGCACCTTCATTGGCTTCTGTTCCACTATTTGTAAAGAACACTCCATCCATACCGCTTATATCTTTTAAAGCCTTAGCTGCTTCTCCCCTTGTTGTATTATAGTAAAGGTTAGAAGTATGAATTAATTCATCTATTTGTGCCTTTAAAGAATTGTTAAATTCCTCATTATTATAACCTAAACCGCAAACAGCATATCCTGCTGCAAAGTCTAAGTACTTCTTTCCATCTACATCATATAAATATGCTCCATCTCCCTTTTCAAGAACAATCTGAGCTGGATTATAGGTTTTAATAAGATTTTGTTCTGTTTCTTCAATATATTTATTCATACTCACCCTCCATTATTATAAATATTTCATCATGATTACTATAATTAAAACCTTTTTAAGGCAAAACTAGTTTAAAAAATACACTTTACACATTTCTTTTTATTCTTTTTTTAAGATATTAATTTTTCCATGTTGTATTATTAATCATTTAATACTATGCTTCTTCAAAAAATGGTTCTTCATGATCAGCAATTATAGCTGTTCCGATACCTTTATTTGTAAAAATTTCTAAGAGAAGACAATGAGGAATACGACCGTCAAGAATATGGACACGTTTTACACCGGAAGTAATTGCGTCAATACAATTTTGAATTTTCGGTATCATTCCCCCCCCGATATTTCCTTCATCTATAAGCTTTGTAGCTTCACTAACCTTTAATTCAGATATTAATGTTTCCGGATCATCTATATCCCTATATACACCTTCCATATCAGTTAGAAATGCAAGTTTCCCTGCACCAATTGCAGAAGCTAAAGCACAAGCTGCATCATCTGCATTAATATTATATGTATTATTGTCGTCATCTCTTCCGATAGGGCAAATGATAGGAACGAAATCATCTTTAACTAAATCCTTGATTATTGAAGTATCTACACCTGTTATCTCTCCAACATATCCTATATCTTCTCCGTCAGAATATTTTTTCTCTGTTTTAAATAAACCACCATCTTTACCACTAATTCCAATGGCACGAATTCCAACACTTTCAACTAAAGAAACAAGACTTTTATTTACCTTTGATAATACCATTTCAACTAATTCCATAGTTTCTGCATCTGTAACTCGAAGTCCATTTACAAATTCTGTTTCTAATCCTATTTTATTAACCCAGCGGTTAATTTCTTTTCCACCACCATGAACTATAATTGGCTTAAAACCAACTAATTTTAAAAGAGACACATCCTTCATAACCTGCTCTTTTAAATTATCATTGGTCATAGCAGAGCCACCATATTTAACTACTATCACCATTCCATTAAATCTTTGAATATATGGAAGGGCTTCTATTAAAACCTCTGCCTTGTCCAAATATTTCTGCATATGCTTAACCATTTACGTCTCCCTTTTAATTAAATTTATTATCTCCCTTTAATCTATAAACCTTCACTTAATTATAATTATATATAAAGTTCTACATGAAATAATTTTTATATCAATAACGAAATCTTCTTTCAAATTCAAAATATAATTCTACTAAATCAACTATTATTCCATAAGTCTCATTAGCTTCTATAATCAGCATTAATCTCTATATATTCATGAGTAAGGTCACATCCCCATGCTTTTGCGTATTCATCCCCTTCATGAAGATCTGCAATTATTATAATTTCTTTTGCTGACAATATCTTGGTAGCTTTATCTTCATCATAATCTAAAGCAACTCCATCTTTAAGAATATGAACAATACCTGCATTACTTTCAAAGAACAAATCTACTAAATCAGGATTAAATTTCCCTCCGGAATAGCCCATTGCACAAAGAACACGTCCCCAGTTAGCATCATGACCTGCTATGGCAGTTTTAACTAAATCAGAGCATATAATTGCTTTAGCAATAATCTTAGCATTATCTTTAGATTTAGCACCAACAACTCTTGATTCTATAAGAGCAGAAGCACCTTCCCCATCTCCAGCAATTCCCATAGCAAGAATTTGATTTACTTCATGAAGAGCTTTTTTGAATTCATCATATTCTTCTGTACCATCCATTATTTCCTGGTTCTTTGCTTCTCCATTTGCAAGAAGAAGAACAGTGTCATTAGTTGAAGTATCCCCATCTACTGAAATCATGTTATAAGTCTCGTCCACATCTAGGCTTAAAGCTTTCTGAAGTAATTCTTTACTAATAACTGCATCTGTTGTAATAAAACTAAGCATTGTACACATATTAGGGTGTATCATGCCTGAACCCTTTGCCATACCACCAATAACGACTGTGGTTCCTTTAATATCAATTTCAAAAGCAATCTCTTTAGTATAGGTATCTGTTGTCATTATAGCTTTAGCTGCTTCATGACCTGCATCAACACCCAAAGCCTTGCTATTAATAAGTTTATCTATTCCACCTTTGATTTTATCCATAGGGAGCTGTTTACCGATAACTCCTGTGGATCCAATTAAAACTTGATTAGGCTCTATATTCATCTTATTTGCAAGGTAAGTGGCAGTTTCGTTACAATACTTCATTCCTTCTGGACCGGTACATGCATTTGCAACACCTGAATTAACTACTACTCCATAGGCTGTTCCACCTGCTGTAACTATATCTCTATCCCAAACAACAGGGGCAGCCTTAACTAAATTCTGTGTAAAAGTACCTGCCACATTACAAGGACTATTACTATAAAGTAACGCCATATCCATCTTTTCTTTCTTAATTCCTGCCCAAACTCCGCTTGCTTCATATCCCTTTGCTGCTGTTGCTCCACCAACTATTTTTTTCATTTCTATACTCTCCTTAGTTCTATTATTTATACGTGGCTTACTATTTTTATTAATTGCAAATGATAATATAAAGTGTTTAAATGAATTATTCCATATCCTTTAAATACATCTGCATTTAAAATTCTTTAATCTTCAAATACTTTTGACCATTATTTTAATGTTTTACAAAATATTAGGTACTTTATCAATCCCCATAGTTTCAGGAAAATCAAACATTATATTCATATTCTGAACTGCCTGACCTGCCGCACCTTTAACTAAATTATCTATTGCTCCTATCATAACAAGATTACCGGTTCTTTCATCTAGCTTAAAACCTATATCTACATAATTGCTGTCCTTCACCCATCTGGTTTCCGGATAAACACCCTTATCTAAAAGTCGAATAAAATGCTCATCTTTATAGTACTTTTCATAAGCTTTTTTAATCTGATTTTCATCTACTCCATCTTTAACCTTGCCATAACAAGTTGCAAGAATTCCTCTATACATTGGAATAAGGTTAGGCGTAAAAATCAGTTTAACTTCCTTACCACTTGCAAATGAAAGCTGTTCTTCAATTTCCGGAGTATGTCTATGAGTTCCCACTCCATAAGGCTTAATGCTTTCATTTACTTCACAAAACAAATTAGCAGTTTTTAAACCTCTTCCTGCCCCGCTTGTTCCAGACTTTGCATCAATTACTATAGAATTAATATCTATTAGCCCTTCTTTTACTATAGGATAAAGAGTTAAAATTGAACAAGTTGTATAACATCCCGGATTTGCAAGAAGCTTAGTATTCCGTATATCCTCTCTATTTATCTCTGATAAACCATATACTGCCTTCTTAATTAATTCAGGGCTTTCATGTTTAATTCCATACCACTTCTCATAAACATCTACGTCTTTTATACGATAATCTGCACTTAAGTCAATAATCTTTACCTTGCTTAACATCTCTTCCTTTAAATGGCTTCCTAAAAAGCCTTGAGGTGTAGCTGTAAAGATAACGTCTACATCTTCTGCAAATTTATCTAAATCTTCTAAAATACATTCTTCATCTATTATATTAAAAAAGTTCCCATAAACCTTGGAAAATCTTTCTCCTTCATAACTTTTAGTTCCTAAATATTTTATTTCTACCATTGGATGAGAATAAAGAATACGAACAAGCTCTTCTCCTGCATATCCAGTAGCTCCAATAACTCCTGCCTTAATCATGCTTTTCGCCACCCCTTCCATTAAAAACATTTATCATAACTTTTGTATAATTATAGACTAAAATTTATATTTATGCAAGTATTTATAAAATTTATGTATAAATATACATTTTAATCTGCTTAATGAAATAATTATAGTGCATTTTTATTGATTTATAATAGAAAAAATCTTATATTGCCATATTCATTAGCATATAAGACCTCTTATTTCATTTGATATTCATTTGTAATTATTGTGTAAAATAGAGAAATCATCTCTTTTATTTCCACAGTCTTATACTATATTTGCAACATAAAAGGAGCGTGGAAATTCCACGCTCCCTTTACATAACTAACAAATTATTTCAAAAATTCTCTAATCGTCCCATAAATACCTTCAGCATCTAATCCATATTTATGTACAAGCTCTACAGCCGGACCAGATTCACCGAATACATCATTAATTCCAATCTTGCATACCTTAGTAGGCATCTTTTCTGCAAGAACATCACATACAGCACTTCCAAGACCACCAATTACTGAATGTTCTTCAACTGTTACAACCTTACCACACTTTGCAGCTTCAAGAACAGCAGCTTCATCAAGAGGTTTAACAGTATGCATATTTATAACCTTAGTGCTTATGCCTTCACTGTCAAGCTTTTCTGCAACTTCAAGACAAGCACTTACAGGAAGTCCACAAGCTATAATAGCAAGGTCAGTTCCTTCTTTAAGAGTAATAGCTTTACCAATCTCAAATTTATAATCTGGCACATCATTAATAACCGGAACAGCAAGGCGACCAAATCTAAGATAACATGGTCCAACATACTCATAAGCAGCTTTAACAGCAGCTCGAGCTTCCACATCATCAGATGGAACGATAACCGTCATTCCCGGAATAGTTCTCATAAGCGCTATATCTTCGTTACATTGGTGAGATGCACCATCTTCACCAACTGAAATCCCTGCATGAGTTGCACCGATTTTAACATTAAGATGTGGATATCCAATACTATTTCTAACTTGTTCGAAAGCACGACCTGCTGCAAACATAGCGAAAGTACTTGCAAATGGAACCTTACCTGTTGTTGAAATACCTGCTGCAATTCCCATCATGTTACCTTCTGCAATACCACAATCAATAAATCTCTCTGGATGAGCGGCTTTAAATATACCTGTTTTAGTTGCTCCGGCTAAGTCAGCATCTAAAACAACTAAATCCATTGCAGTATTTCCAAGTTCAGCGAGTGCTTTACCATAACTTTCTCTAGTAGCAATCTTTTTTACTTCTGACATAAACACTCACCTACTTTCTTTAAGTCTTCACAAGCTACATTATATTGCTCTTCATTTGGAGCAACACCATGCCATGAAGCTTGATTTTCCATATATGAAATATCTTTTCCTTTAATTGTTTTAGCAATAATTGCAGTAGGCATACCCTTTGTTTCTTTGGCTTCTTTAAAGGCAGCTCTAATTTCATCAAAGTCATGACCATTAATATTAATTACATGGAAGTTAAAAGCTTCAAACTTTTTATCAATAGGATATGGTGAATTTACATCATCAATCTTACCGTCAATCTGAAGTCCATTATTATCAACTATAACTACTAGATTATCAAGTTTTTTAGCTCCTGCAAACATAGCAGCTTCCCATACTTGACCTTCTTGTATTTCTCCATCTCCAAGAAGAGTGTATACTCTAAATTTATCTCCGAATATCTTAGCACTTTCTGCCATTCCAACAGCAGCACTAACTCCTTGACCAAGACTTCCTGAACTCATATCCACTCCTGGGATATGTTTCATATCCGGATGTCCTTGAAGATATGAACCAAGATGTCTAAATGTTTTTAAATCTTCAACAGGAAAGAATCCACGATTAGCTAATGTAGAATAATATCCTGGTGAAGTATGACCTTTTGAAAGTACAAATCTATCTCTATCTGCTTTTTTAGGGTCTTTGGGATCTATATTTAATTCTTCAAAAAACAAGAAAGTATAAAGATCAGCTGCAGATAAAGAACCGCCTGGATGTCCAGATTTTGCATTATAAACAGCATCTATAATACCTTGACGAACATTAAGGGCTGTTTTCTTTAACTCTAAATTATCCATTATTTTTCCTCTAATCTTATTAATTTTTCAATAAAACAATACATAAATCAAATAATCTTATTCACCAAATACAGCAATATAGTCTTTTTGGAATTTAACAATTCCTTCTGCTGTAAGAGGATGTTTAGTCATTTGTTCAATTACTGAATATGGAACTGTTGCAATATCAGCACCTGCAAGAGCACAGTCAGTTACATGAATTGGATTACGAACTGAAGCAGCTATAATCTCTGTATCAATATCAGCATCATTTGCAAATGCCTCTGCTATCTCAGCAATTAAATCTACTCCACGTACACTTATATCATCAAGACGTCCAAGGAAAGGAGAAACATAAGTTGCACCAGCCTTAGCTGCAAGAAGTGCTTGGTTAGTTGAGAAAATAAGAGTAACATTTGTTTTAATTCCTTCTTTAGAAAGAGCTTTAGTTGCTTTAAGTCCTTCAACTGTCATAGGAATTTTAACTACCATGTTAGGATGAATTTTAGCTATTTCACGACCTTCTGCAATCATTCCCTCTGCATCAGTTGTAGTAGCTTTAACTTCTCCACTAATAGGTCCATCTACTATAGAAGCTATTTCAGCGATTACTTCCTCAAATACTCTGCCTTCTTTAGCAATAAGTGATGGGTTAGTAGTAACTCCACAGATAACTCCCATGTCGTTAGCTTTCTTGATGTCTTCTACTTTAGCTGTGTCGATAAAAAATTTCATTGTCTTCCTCCTTGAAATTCAAAAGATTGTTAATTTATTATACAAATCATAGGATAACCTATAATCCATAATTACCAAAATTAATTATACTACTCACTACAATTTCTTCAATGTATATTTTTGCCTAAATTTCAAACATTTTATTACAAATAATGCTTATTTTTTTTCAAATAGCGTAAACTTAATAAAAATATTATTCTAATATCTTTAAACAAAGATGTTTAATAAATATGCTTCTTTTAAGACTTTTACAATAGTTTTTATATAGAATAATAGCTATATTTGAAAAATCACCTATTCTTAGCTATTTAAATTATAACTCAGTCCTTCCTTCAAGTGCTCTCATCAGAGTAACCTCATCAATATACTCCAAATCTCCACCAACAGGAACTCCACTTGCAATTCTACTTACTTTCACTCCAATAGGCTTAATAAGCTTAGAAATATACATAGCCGTAGTCTCACCTTCAAGACTTGAATTAGTTGCAATAATTACCTCTTTTATATCTCCTTCAAGTCGCTTAATTAGTTCCTTTAGTTTTATATCTTCCGGGCCAATTCCAAGCATAGGAGATATAGCTCCATGAAGAACATGATAAACACCGGTATATTTACCTGTTTTCTCATATGCAGCTAAATCCTTAGTATTTTCAACTACCATAATTGTACTATGATCTCTATTTGCATCAGCACAAATAGGACAAAGTTCACTATCTGTTAGGGTGTAACATTCCTTACAGAATTTTACATTTTCCCTAGCAGAAGTAAGATTATTTGCAAATGTATCCACCTCTTCTTTAGGCATATGTATTACATGAAAGGCAAGGCGTGTAGCTGTCTTAGTTCCAATGCCCGGAAGAGATGCAAAGCTTTCTATTAACTTTGAAATCTGTTTACTATAATATTCCATAATTAAAATAACCCTGGCATACCGCCGCCTAAACCACCCATAGCTTTGCCGCTTTCTTCATCAACCTTAGCCATAGCTTCGTTCACTGCTGAAACAATTAAATCTTCAAGAGTTTCAATATCATCTGGATCTACAACATCTTCTTCAAGTTTAATATTAAGAAGTTCTTTCTTTCCTGAAACCTTAGCAGTCACAACTCCACCACCTGCTGTTCCTTCAAACTCTTTACTTTCTAACTCTGCTGCTTTTTCTTCCATCTGTCTTTGCATTTTTTGAGCTTGTTTCATTAAATTCTGCATGTTTCCTGGCATACCTCCAGAAAATCCACCACGTTTTGCCATTATTATGTCCTCCAAATATTTATTTTTAAATTTTAATTTCTTAATTAATCTATATTTAAATCTTTATCTAAAAAATATGATTATTCTTTGTCACTTTTATATAATCCTTGTATATAAATGTTTTTCTATTCTTCATCTTCAAACTCATCTGAAGTTTCTATTGTAAAATTAATAGCTGCCTCTTCAGCATCACTATAATTTTCTTCAAATCTGCTACTGCTTTCAAGAGGTTTCACATTTAATTCCACCCTTTTTCCAATATAATTCTCAACCATTGCAGTAAGCTTAGCTATATTAGTTTTATATTCCTCAGACTTAATACTTATTGGATTAGTTAAAAATTCATATGCCAAATCATCTGTTGGAACTAAAACTATTTTATTATCTATAACTGTAAGCCTTACATTTTTTAAACTTACCTTCATGTAGCTATCAGGAGCAATTATCTTCCTGAAATCCTTTAGCACCCTTTGCAAATCTGGTTCAAGAGCTTCCATTAAAATCGGCTTAGGTTTTTCCTTATTTATCTTAGGCTTTACTTCAGTAGCCTGAGGGGCCAATTCTCCGCTTTGTATAAGCTTCTTAACTTCTCTATCTACTAACTTTTCTACTTTCATAGAAAGAATAGCATCACTTTCAGTAGCTTCTTGATACTTTTTCTCTGTTGTTTCAGAAGCCACGTCTGCTATATCAACCTTAGCTGTATCTTCCACGGGTAAGCAAAGCTTAATTAAAGAAATCTCTAAAAGTATTCTTTTTTCAGAAGCATTTTTCATATCCGGTATTAAATCAGAAAAAGTCCTTATGTATCTAATCAATTCATCAAAAGAAATTAACTTTCCATTTTCCCTCATTTGCACAAAGGCTTCTTTTGACACTCCTAGTACCTGCATTAAATCATCTGAACTTTTTACTAAAAGAATACTTCGCAAATACCATAAAAAGTCAGTTACAAATTTCTGCAAATCCTTCCCTTGATTTACAATATCGCTAACCTTATCCATTAAAATAGTAACATCTTTACCTATTATCTTTTGAAAAACATCAGAAAAGGTTTCAGTATCAATACTTCCCAAAATAGAAAGAACATTTTCATAAGTAAGCTCTGTATCCGGATGATATGCAATACACTGGTCTAAAAGACTAAGTGCATCTCTTAAAGCTCCATCTGCAGAAACCGCTATATATCTTATAGCTTCATCAGTAGCCTTATCTCCTTCAAGAGCCATAACCTCCTTTAGTCTTTCTTCGATAACTTCAACAGTAATTCGCTTAAACTCATACTTTTGGCATCTACTAGATATAGTTATGGGAATTTTATTAGCCTCCGTAGTTGCAAATATAAAAATAACATATTCCGGTGGCTCTTCAAGAGTTTTTAGAAAGGCATTCCAAGCAGAAGTTGATAGCATATGTGCCTCGTCAATAATATAAACCTTATATTTTCCACTTGTAGGACGATATGTTACATCTTCCCTAATCTGTCTTACATTATCAACTCCGTTATTACTTGCAGCATCTATCTCTATAACATTCATAGAACTGCCATTTTCTATATCCTTACAAGCTTCGCAAGTACCACAAGGCTCGCCATCAATAGGACTTTCACAATTAACAGCCTGTGCAAATATCTTAGCAACTGTAGTTTTACCTGTTCCTCTTGTTCCGGAAAAAAGATATGCATGCCCTATTCTATCCCTTATTATCTCGTTTTTCAAAGTTGTAATTATAGGATCTTGACCTTTTACATCTTTAAAGCGGTGCGGTCTAAATTTTCTATATAATGCTTGATACGACATGTTACTCCTTTCCCTAATATTAAACTGCCTTTAAAACAATTCCCGAATGAGCAGGAAGATTTAGAATAAGCTCTCCGTTATAGTTTAAATATCTATCATATTCTAAATTATAACCATTATTATAGGTCAAAATGATTTTTTGAAGATATTCTGCCCCTTTAACTTCAGCTCGCCAAATAGGCACATTTATTTCTTTTATTTCATCATTATTATTTATTACTACTATAATCTTTTCTTTTTCATTAAATCTTGCAAATGAAAGAATATTTTTATTTGCAAGTAGAATTAATATAGAACCTGTTTTCAAACAACTATATTTTTTATGTAGTTTTATTGCTGCCTTATAAAAATCATAAAGGTCTGTATTTTCATTGCCCCAAGGAAATGTTCTACGACTATCTGGATCTGTAAATCCTACAACTCCAACCTCATCTCCATAATATAATGTAGGAGAACCTATCCAAGTCATTTGAATTAAAATAGCAAGTCGCATAACTGAATAATCTATACCTTCTCCTGCGGCTTCTGCCCCTAATTTATCAAGACGACCAACTTTTTTATTAGTTCGTGTTAAAAATCTTGAATGGTCGTGATTTGAAAGTTGATTCATAGCAGTAAGGAGAGAAGAATTCATCATGCGAGACATATGATAAATCATAGTCTTTTTAAAATAATCACCATTTCCATCTAAATCACTTCGATACTCATCACTATGCTTTTCCATACCTGTTAAAAACCAAGTAACAGGCTCCATAAAAGCATCATAATTCATAACAGAATCCCATTCATCTCCTTCTAGCCATTCGCTAGGGTCTCCATAATGTTCCGCTATAATTACAGCTTCCGGATTAGCATTTTTAACTGCCATTCTAAATCTTTCCCAAAAGAAATGATTAAAATCCTTACTATTTCCTAAGTCTGCTGCTACATCAAGTCGCCACCCATCACAATTATAGGGAGGACTAACCCATTTTCTGGCAACAGTTAGAACATGGGAAAACAACTCTTCAGAAGTTTCATACTGAAGTTTAGGCAAAGTATCCTGTCCCCACCAACCTACATAGGTATTATTATAAGGCCAAGCCTTATCTGAATTATCATTAAAATGAAAATAAGAATTATAAGGACTATCCTTAGAAATATAGGCTCCCTTTTCAAAGCCTTCCTTATTCTCATAAATCTTATATCTATCTAACCATTTATTGTATGAGCCACAATGATTAAAAACTCCATCAATTATAACTTTCATACCTCTTTTATGCATTTCTTCCACAAGTTTAATGAATAATTCATTACTGGCATTTAAATTATCATAGCTTGTAGTTCGCTCTGAATAAGTTCCATTCTTATATTCTTCTTTTATAACCCCTAAATGAGGGTCTATATTATCATAGTCTTGACTGTCGTATTTGTGGTTTGAAGGAGAAACAAAGAGAGGATTAAAATATATGACTTCCACTCCAAGGTCTTCCAAATAGTCTAACTTATCAAGTACTCCTTGCAAATCCCCACCATAAAAACGTCTTACGTCCATATTTTCTATAGGTGCGTTCCAATCCTCAACACCTATAACTTTAGAATCAATATATAAATATTCTCCTGTATATACATCATTGTTTTTATCGCCGTTATTAAATCTATCTATAAAAATCTGGTACATTACTGCCCCCTTACTCCAACTAGGGGTTTTAAAACCCGGAGCAAGCCTAAAGGCAGATTCTAATTCTCTTTTATCTGAAACCTCGAATCTATTATAATATACCATCTCAGATGCATCTCGTATTTCAAATTCATAATACATAGCAACAGAAGGCATAGTCATTATCACTTCGTAATAATCAAACTTTCCTTCTGTGTACGTTTTAAGCATCTCTATTTTTTTATAGTCTGTCAATAAATAGACAGATACGTCATCATCTTTTAAAGTTCTAAATCTAAACTTTACATCTTCACCAGCAACCGGCTCAGATGGAATAAGATAATAACTACTTCCATCTGAAAACAATGCTTCTTTATTCATATATCTCCTATACTTTTAAAATAAGGCTTCAAATTCTTCTCTGGTAATCTTTTCTTTTTCAAGAAGAAGTTTAGCCGTTTTATGGAGAACCTCCATATTTGCTACGATTAATTCATGAGCTTTTTTATAACAAGAATTAATTATATCATGTACCTCTTTATCTATTTCATCAGCAATGCCATCACCATAGCCACGATTAGTCTTCATTAAGTCTTTGCCGATAAATACATCATCACTATCATCATCGTAGTTTATAGGACCAAGTACTTCTGACATACCATATTTAGTAATCATGGCACGAGCTTCATTAGTAGCCTGTTTAATATCTCCGGAAGCTCCAGTAGTAATCTCATCAAAGATAAGACTTTCTGCAACTCTTCCGCCAAAGCTAACTGTAATATCGTCAAGCATCTCTGATTTAGATTTATACATTCCATTATTTTCAGGAAGTGGCATGGTATATCCTCCTGCCATTCCTGTTGGGATAATTGATACTGAATAAACCGGTCCAACATTTTCTAGCAAATGAAAGAGAATAGCATGTCCAGCTTCATGATATGCAGTAATCTCTCTTTCCTTAGGTGTAATAATTCTAGAACGCTTCTCTGTACCAATACCTACCTTTACAAAGGCTTCTTTTATATCCGCTTCAATCATAAATTTTCTATTATGTCTTGCAGCAAGTAAAGCTCCTTCATTAAGTAGATTTTCAAGGTCAGCTCCTGAAAAACCAGAAGTTGCACTTGCAAGACTATGAAGATCCACATCATCACCAATAGCCTTATTCTTAGCATGAACCTTTAAAATCTCTTCTCTTTCTCCCACATCAGGAGAACCTACAATTACTTTTCTATCAAATCTACCCGGTCTAAGAATAGCTGGGTCTAGGATATCTACACGGTTAGTGGCAGCAATCATAATTATGCCTTCATTAACACCGAAACCATCCATTTCAACAAGAAGTTGGTTAAGGGTCTGCTCACGTTCATCGTGACCGCCGCCCATTCCTGTACCTCTTCTTCTGGCAACAGCATCAATCTCATCTATAAAAACTATACATGGTGAATGACCTTTAGCATCTTGAAATAGATCTCTTACTCTTGAAGCACCTACACCGACAAAAAGCTCAACAAAATCAGAACCTGAAATCGAGAAAAATGGAACTCCTGCTTCTCCTGCAACAGCTTTAGCAAGTAATGTTTTACCGGTTCCGGGAGGACCTACAAGTAAAATACCTTTAGGAATTCTGGCACCTAATTCTCTATATTTTATAGGATTTTTAAGGAAGTCTACAACTTCCCATAATTCTTCTTTCTCTTCCTTAAGCCCTGCCACATCATTAAAAGTAATCTTGCCAGACTTTCCGTCTGACATTACAGCCCTACTTTTTCCAAAGCTCATGGCTTTACTTCCCCCGGCAGCTCCACGGTTTAAAAACATCATTAGGAAAAGAACCATACCTACTGATAAAATAACAGGGAAAAATACATTCATAAATACACTATCTTTAGGTACATCTTGAAGACTATACTTTACCTGTGCTGCGTCAAGGGTTTTCTGTGCCTTATTAACATCAGATGTATAGTAATGATATTCTTTAGTAGCATTACCTGATTTAATTTGAATAATTACTTTTCCAGTAGGTACTTGTTTGTTTTGGATAATTACTACATTAGTAATATCATCATGGGTAACCATCTCCTCAAAAGCCGTACTACTTAAATCAGTAATATTTGCACTTCGCTTACCTGTCATCCATAGGATGGTAACAATAATTATTATAGCTAAAATTAAAAATGTGCCTTGTGCTGTTTTTCTTGTATTCTTTGCTCCCAAAATATTTTCCTCGCCTCTATTTATAATTTGAAACGCTTTTTATATAAATGCTTAATTAAAATTCTAGATACACCATATATATCTCAGTTCATATTCATCTGTATTTTTTTTAAAATTCTAATTAAAGGTATCTATTTTATCTCAACTAACTTATGTCTTTTTGTTCTGCCCTTTTTATTAGAGTAATTTAATTACTCTACACCTTCTAACACACCAATATAATCTAAGTTACGGTAATGTTGAGCATAGTCTAATCCATATCCTACAACGAATTTATCAGGTATTTCAAAGCCTACGTAATCAACCTTAACTTCTTCAACTCGTCTATCTGGCTTATCAAGAAGAGTACATAATTTAAGGGATTTTGGCATACGACCTTCAAGAACTTTTAATAAATAATGAAGTGTTCTTCCAGAATCAATTATATCCTCTACAACTATAACATCTTTGCCTTCTATAGGCTCATCAAGGTCTTTAACGAATTTAATTCTTCCTTGACTTTCTGTGCCATTTCCATAGCTACTTAAATTCATAAAATCAAGAGAAACAGGAACTGTAATTTTCTTAGCAAGTTCTGTCATAAAAAAAGCCCCACCTTTTAGTACGCATATCATATGAAGTTCCTTACCCTCATAATCCTTTGAGATCGCTGCTCCTAGCTCTGCTATTCTTTTAGCAACCTCTTCACTTGATATAAATTCCTTTACTGTAACTGACATTTTAAATTACCTCCAACGACTACTATTTATATTTTTAATTATTTCAATAATTAACTTTTTAATACACTCTTACATAAAAATACTTTTATGAAAAGCTTTTTATATTTAAATATCTTCAAACTAAATTATAAGAATAAAACTCTAAAATATTATATATATCTATTTAAATTAAATCACTTATTTAACTAATATATAATCTAATAAGAATTTAATTCTTCACTATATTCACTTCTAAAATTGTCTTAGTCTTATCTGTTATCTGATATTTAACACTCTGTCTATATCCAACTACCCACAGAACATCTTCTTCATCAGAAACAAGATAAACATCATCTCTTTTGTCCTTTTCAACTTTTTCATCTATAAGAAATCTATTTATCTTTTTTCGCTTACCTTTTGCATATTCGAAAGTATCCTCATAACTCCATTTGCAAATAGACAAGGTCCCTTGTATTATATCATAATCAAACCATTTCGTGTAGGGTGATAATGGATAAGTAATAGGTTTTTTTATGTCTGAAATTGGAAATTTTTTACAAGAAATAGTGTATATATTTTCACGATTTTTATCTGAATTTTTATTTTTCTTCTCTCTAATCTCCAAACCTGCATAATTTCTTAAAGCTTCTAGATTATAAGGAAGATCAACTTTTTTCCCACTAAAGTTAGTGAAAAGCTCTAAAACACTTTCAATATGTCTAGATGTAATATCTTTTTTCTTATTGGTCAAAATAAAAATACATTCTTTTATAATCTCACCCTGAATAAAATCCGGCTCGCCTTTAAGAACATTATCAGGAATTAGTATTTTATGAGGAGGTTCACTTCCGTTAAAAATATTACTGTATCTTTCCTCAACTGTTTTATCAAAATTTGCTTTCAATAATAAATCATTATATTCCAGAATATCTTTAATTTTTACATCTATATTTTCCATAAAATACTCTTCCACAGCAGCAATTCTCTCCATAAAAGAATTAATATGGCAAATACTATTTTTATTAATCTCCTTAGTTAAATAGGGCAAAATATTATGGCGAATTTTATTTCTTGTATATTCATCTTCTAGATTAGTTTC
>JAISGP010000122.1 GCA_031263035.1 Lachnospiraceae bacterium
GTTATACATAAAATAATGACAGATAATGTAAATTTTAACTTAGTCTAGTCTTTTTCTATATTCAATTTTTTGCATCTATTAAAAGATGTTTATTTACTATACTCGTTTTTAGTCAAAAACTAATTTAATTATTTTTGATTTTTCTATTGACTATTCATAGTTGGTCTCCTTTAATATCTAATATTTTATTTGCAATAATTTTCCATGTATAATTTTCTAATATTCTATTTTTTAAACTATCATCTGTCAAATTAGAATAATCTTTTTTCTTTAAAGCCTTAATTAATCCCTCTTTAATTGTCTCTATCTTTGCATCTTCTAAAACAATCCCTAAAGAATCCTGGCAAATAACTTCCTTCATGCCCCCCGCATCTGTAACTACCGGGGTACAACCAAGATATCCACTTTCAAGAAGTGTAGTAGGTAATCCTTCCGGATAAGTTGATGGAAAAACAAAAACATCTGATTCCATCATTAATTTTAGTACGTCTGGGTGAGGAATTTTACCTAATAAAATAACATTTTTAGATTTAATTCTTTTAATTTCTTGAAATTCGTCCCCATCTCCGGCTATAAAAAGATATGTCTTCGAATTATCAAATTCATTATTTTGATTTAATAGATTAAATGCTTTAACAGTTTTTAATCCGCCTTTTCCGGATACTAATCTTCCAACATAACATATAATCTTGCCACCATCCGGAATATTATATTCTTTTCGAAAATCTATTTTACTCTTTTTAATCTCTTCTTCAATATTCAAAGGAGAAATTGCATTGTATAACTCTCCTTTTGCAACTATATCAAATTTCTTAAGCCACCCGCTTGCTCTACCTGACACCCCATAAAAATCACTTATATAAGATTTTATAACTTTTGTAAATACTTTTTCATATATTCTTGCAAATATATCATAAAAACTATTTCCGAAAGACAAATATCCGCTTGAGTGATCAATAACAAGTCCTGGAATTTTATTTCTAAAGCTAAAACTAGCACCTAATAAAGATAATGGATAAATCCTAGTTTGAATAATAATCTGGTCTATCTTCTCGCCAACTAATCTTGTTAACATTTTTTTAGTTTTCAAAGTAGGAATAAGTATGGGTAATCGATCATTAATTAATTTTTTAGTAGGTAATCTATAGATTTTAATTTTATCTTGGACCTCATAAAAAGGTAAATCTTTTTCATGAGAAGTTACTATAATTACACTTTGCCCCAAATTCACAAGTTCTTTAGCTAAATTATAAGTATAATTCTCTACTCCACCAATTGAAGGTAAGTATTGAGCTGTAAAAAAACAATAACACTTTTTCATTGAATCCTCATCCACATTGTATTTATCTTTTTATTTATAATAATTTCTCACTATATATATTAATAAAACAATCTCACAATAATAATCATATAAAAATAAATTTAAAAGAACTATCCGTAAATACTATACTGTAGTTTTATTTTCCTCTGCATTTTCCTTATCACTAGTTTCATAAGGCATAACTTTTGGTCGATTGTGTTCGCAATTATCTATTGCATATTTTTGAATAAGTATCTCCTGTTTCTTTTCTAACTTGTTAATCTGAATTGATTGAAGGAATACTCTTAAAAGTAAGAGGCCTATAAAAGTTGCAAATGTAAAATTCAACGATGAATATATACCTAAAATTCTAGCAAAGAATTCAGTAACTTCTGGGAAAACAGAAAATACCCCTAAAATTATAACTACTAAAAACCAATATAAGGCATCTTCCACCTTCATCTGTGCTCTTCCAATACGACGAAAAACAAAGATAAATGCTATTAATGCTATTACTAACATTACAATTCTAAATTGTGGTGACATCCTAAGCTCCTTCTATATCAAACTAAATCCAGCTCTTTTTCTGGATGAGTCTTTTTTTGAATTTGATGATACCAATGTAAAAGCAATATACTTATAACTACTTTCATCATATAAACTGAAGCTTTACGCATGTTGAAATAGCTTTCACCCTCAGTTCTATCTCTCATAGTAACTGGAATCTCTTTAACTTTAGCTCCACAAGTCATTAAATACACTACAGTATGTGGTTCCGGTTCATGATGACCATTTCTAACAAATTCTCTAATTAATCTTCTTGAATATAGTCTCATACCTGAAGTAGGATCCGTTAAAGTCTTTTTAGTTACTATTTTCCCAAAGGTGGAAATAAGAGAATTACCAAACATCCTAAGACTTTTATGTCGTTTTTTATTTAAAAACCTAGAGCCAATAACTATATCCCAGCCCCCGGTTTTCATTTCATCAACCATCTCTTTAATATATTTTGGGTCATGTTGACCATCCGCATCAATCTGAATAACAGCTTCGTAGGCATTCTCTTTCGCATATTGCATGCCCACATTAAAAGCTCCACTTAATCCTAGATTAACAGGTAAGTCTATATAGTGATATTGTTCCTTTTTTAAAACTTTTACCGTTCTATCATTGGACCCATCATTAACTACTAAGTAATCAAATTCAGGACAAACTTCTTTTATCTCTTCAACTATTTTCTTTATATTTCCCTGTTCATTATAGGCTGGAATAACGATGAGTGTCTTCCATTCATAATTCTTTTTCATCTACTCATTTCCTTTCACAAACTTACTACTTCCAACTTATAAACCAAAAAATTATAGCATATTTCTGTGTATTTTCATAGAACTATATAAAAGATAAATATAAAGCAATTACTATCAAATACAAAATAAAAATATATTTTTACACATGGATAAAGACGAGGTTTCTCATATATTTTATGGGAAAATCTCGTCTTTAAACATCAGATTTAAATCTTTACATATAATCTGGAAACATATCCTATTTTTCCATTGTAATTAATCTTATACCAATTGGCACCTGCCACATCATAATAGCCATAGATTCTAACTCTTTTTCCTTTGGGAACTGTTGTAACCTTAGGGTTATTATCCCCTACTGTTTTTCTGATAACAAGGCTTTTAGTTGTTTTTCCATATTTATCAGGATTATATGATTTAAATATCCATTTTACATCAATAGAACTTATATAACCAGTTTTTCCATTATAAGTAACTCCAAACATTTTCCCGAAAGAAAATCCTTTGTATCCATTAACTCTAATTGTTGCTCCATTAGGAATAGTACCTAATTCAGTACTTGTTGTATTGGCAGCAGAATATAATATTTTAGAACCATAATTAATTGCATATCTATCTGGTGCATAATTTGCCCACTTAGGATTTTGAGTATTTAATTGAATATATTGTCTGGACACATATCCAACTTTACCATTTAATTTGATTTTATACCAGTCCCATCCATCAGTTCTGTACTGACCATAAACATAAACCGGCGAACCTTTTTTTATTGTTCCTAGAATTTTTTGATTGGTTCCAACTGCACTTCTTACAACTACATCTCTTGTAGTTCCTGCAAATTTACCGCTAAAATCTGCATAAGATAAGGTTACATCTTTCGTTGATAAATAACCTGTTTGTCCATTCACCAAAACCTTATACCAATTTCCATCTTCAGGAGTTTGAGCATAGCCACCGGATAGAATTCTAGTACCTTTAGTTACTGTTTTTAGAACAATTCCTGTAGAACTATAGCTTTTTCTGATTGATGCACTTCTAGTTACATCAATATATCTTCCTGGAGTATATGTTCCAACCTTGGTAACTTTTCTTAGTCCATAAGTTTTAGCTATACCTTTAGCATCTGCTACTCCTAGTGACTTAATAAAACTTTCATTTGTTAAGTTAACTGAATCTTTTGAACCATCCACAAAAGCATGTTCTACTATAAGTCCAGGTATTCCTAAACGTTTGCAAGTGTAGTTAGTATCATAATAATCTGCAGTACTTTTATTTGGATATTCTGTACTAGATGAATTTCTTTCTTTAACTCCTCTATCTGATAGTCCAAGTTTTACTAATTCATCTAAAATATCATTTGCTACATTGTTACCATCTTTATAAACTGCTGAATTATAGTTTTTATTTGGTACATAGATTTCTGCCCCATTTGCACCTACTCCTGAAGCATTAAAATGCAAATCTACATAAACATCTGCTCCTTGATTATAAGCATCAATCATTAATTTAAGTCTATCTGCTGATTCACCATATCTTGTATCGAAATTGATGCCATTGGCTTTACCTGTATATTTAGTACTTTTATTTGGAATAGGTGATTTAGCATTCGGACGCATATTTAGAACTGTAACGCCAGAATATTTTTTAAGTTCTGCTACTGCTGCATTTGCTACTTTAAGAGTAAGAACTTCTTCACGAATTACTGTTCCTTTTTTAGCACCACTTTTAATTGTATAACTTGCCCCTACGTAGGTGTCACTATGACCTGCACGAAAAGCAACAACAAGCTTCCCTTTACTTTTAGGGTTATCAACAGCACTGGATTGAGTGTAATCATAGTTTTCATCTTCATTTAATTCAAGATTATCTTCATGGTTTCCTAAAGTGCTATTTTCATTAGCAGAAAGTCTAGTTGATTTTGAAACCTCATTATTCTCTGAAGCTTTAGTAGTTTGAATATTAGCTTCATCTAAAGAATCTGAAATTGCTTCATTTACATTGTCTGAGGTATTAGAAACAAGTTGTCCATCAGCAGACATAGCGTAAGCAGTTGCAGTAACTCCATCAGAATTACTATCTTCCTTTTTCACTTCCCCAGAAGTTGGGGTGATATCACTTTTTTGATTAGTTACAGTAAAGCTATATATGTTTTCTTTGTCTTCCAGTAAATTAATTTCTCCTCTATTTCCACCAAAAGTTTCATAAGATAAAGAAGTTAATTCATAATAGTTTTCAATACTGCCTTCTTCAAAATCTTTTGAAAATAAGACTGTAGAGCCACTAGTCTTAGTGGATTTTAAAGTTACAGTTTTCCCATCAGCATTACTTAACAATTCCAAATCAGCTGATTTTATTTTTATATTTTCATCTGCAAAGCTAAAGACAATATTCTGTGTAGCTGGCGTATGTAATTCTAATTCTTCAATATACACATACTTTAAAGTTTTAACGCTTTTATCTTCTGCACTAACTACTTTATTTCCATCTGCCAAAACTATAGTAGGCATATGTACTGTAGATAAAGTTAAAACTACTATTAAGATTACTGCCATTAAACTTGTTACTACTTTAGCTAAATTCTTGTTTCTCATTAATTACCTCATTAAATTATTTAAATCATCTTGTGTCAATATACCATGACATTCTTTTTTTAAATCTTACACCCCAACCCTCATTATTCATTTTTAAATTCTAATTTATAGGGTTTATGATTGTGTCTATCCTCTTCTTTAGGCACCTGACGCCAATTAGGATATCTTCTTTTTAAATAAGCATAAATATTATTTATAATAAATACCTTCCTGTTTTGAAAATCCACCTTTTTTAAAGGCATTATCTCAGTTTTATATAATAAACTTGTAAATGGGTTTTTCGGATCGAAATAAAAAGCTACTCTTTTTGTATCTTCATCCTTATATCTTTTTACTATTTTATCTATTCTCTCCTTAAGCTTTAAGGGAGATATCTTCAATAAAACCAAAATTTTATGTAATATACTACAAATTAATCTTATAGTTTTAGCAAATAGTCCTTTTTGATATATGACTGGTTTTTCAATCATTATAAGAGTAAGTATTTTATGTAGTTTCCATACTTTCCAACCATCTTTTTTTAATCTACTATCATCATCAGAAATATTATCAAAAGGAAAAATGTCTAAAAATATACCCTTAGGATAATTAAGACCTATACCTGAATATTCTTCAAAAATAGTTCCCTTTAGACAAATATGTGCATTCATAGCGAAATAATCCTCATAGAGAAGTGGGTCTACAAAATCATATTTATCATTATATTCTGTAATAATTATTTCTTTTAATCTATCATAATCTTTCCGAAGTAGTCCTACATCAATATCATCATCCCAAGGTATCATTCTACCTTCCCTTGCAATACCAATACTAGTTCCACCACACATAAAATAGCTTATATGATTTTTATCACATATTTCTATAAAATCATCTAATATTCCAAGTTCTATTTTTTGAACTTGTTGTAACTCTTCTGGGTCATATTCAAGATAATCCATATTCTCTTCCTTTTTATATAATAAAAACCTATATAATTATAATCCTTTATCCTATAATTCTATTTTTTATTAAAAACTCACTTAAACCATTTCCAATTTGACTATATGTGAATCTATTCATATGAATATTATCTGCAGTATTATACCTACAATTACTACTATTACAATATTTATATGTATCAAATGTATAAAATAAAAGTGTATTATCCGAAATAGATTTCTGAACATTAATAGAATTATTTATAGCATTTTGATAATCTGTCAGTGTATATCCCACTTTATTCTTCATAGTAAATCTATTGTTTAGCTGACCTAAAACTCCATATACACCATCAGAATTATACCCACCATCACTATAGAACAATTTGTTCATTACTACTTTAATCGGTTTTTTACCAGCCTTTACTCGTGCCTTGCTAGCCTCATTAATATAATAGAATATCTTATTTAAAGCACCATTAAAAGTAGATGTATCTGTCTCATTAGAAACATTTGAAATTTTTCTATTATCTGTATAATCATTTGTTCCTGCTGCCATAACTACCACATCAAAACTTGCTAAATTTTGTCCTGTATAGTTTGGATAAGATGAAAGATAATTAGAATTTTTAAGTGGCTCTTGTTTTTTATATAAACGTTCTATTACATCAGTAACAATTCGCTTTCTTGAAGTATTAGAAGGATTAGTTGCATATGTAGCTTGAGGAATAGAAGGATTATAGTAATTTACACCTGTAATCTGATTAACTCTCCATGGATAAGAAAAAATATGGGCTGAAGATGTAGAGGAATAAGGAACTCCCCACGTAATACTATCTCCTATATATAGCACTCTTGTACCTGTATATTTTCTCTGATCTTTTCTAAATCCAGTGTCATAACCACTATAATACTTACTACCATCTTTAACATAAACAGCTCTAACTGAAACAAATCTATATGCAGATGTATTTATCTTATAAGATAATGTGTATTTATATTTAGTTGTTACCTTTTTTATGGCTTTCCAGGTCGTTCCATTAGTACTAACTAAAATATAATAAAATGATGCATTTTTCTGACCTGTCCATTTTATAGCAGAATTATTTGCACTAACAATTGTTGGAGTTACAGCTTTATATCTTCCGGAATTATAGAAATTAGAAAGACTTAATTTATCACCATTATATTTATAAGCTCTGATAGTATAAACTAAATCATTATAACTATCATCTAGGTAATAGCTCCATCTAAGTTTTGCCTTTTTCTCAGTACTGTTAAAAGTACTGCCATATTTATCTACAAAACTTGTACCCTTAACCTTAGCAATGGATCTATACTTCCCATTTAGTCCAAATTTTCGATATACTAAATATCCGTCAGCTCCTGATACCTTATTCCACTTTATTGTTGCATTTAAATTATTAAAATTTATACTTGAAGGCTGAGTTCTAATTTTACCTAAATATGGTGTTATTCCTTTACTATCATAATTACCATATTGCTGCAAAACACCAACCACATTAATTGGTCTTACAGTATATACATATTTCCTTGAAGCCGTTGCGCTTTTATCTATATAGGTACCCACTGATTTACTAGTTTTAACGTTAGCAATCTGCTTCCAAGAGGAACCATTAGTCTTTCTATATATTGCAAATAATTTATATTTGCCTCTATACCAAGAAAGTTGATTAACAAAATCACTTTTAGCAACAAAGGATTTTACATCTTTAAGCTTAGCAGCAGGAACATTTGAAGAAATGGCAGTTCCCGTCTTACTAATGTAATTTTTCCCTGGTCTATTACTTACAATTCTATAATAGTATTTAAGACCAGCTTTTATTTTTTTATCTGAAAATGAAAGATACTTACTATTTAGAGTTTTGATTTTTTTATATTTCTTTTCTCCATAAGCTCTACGATACACAAAGTATCCATTTGCATCAGATACCTTTGTCCATGAAATCGTAGCAACTTTTCTTGTTGTTACAATCTTTTTAATTTTAGGTGTATATCTTGAACTACTTTTACTTCCTGCTGCATTTAATTCTACTGCATTATATAATGAAAATACTAAAAATAATAAAACTGATAATGTTATAAATTTGCTTTTAAAACTTAACTTCAATTTTACGTTCTCTCCTTAAATCTTAATTTGGCTTCGGATTAGAACTTGGCATATTAGTATATACCGGTATATAAAACTTAATTGGTTTATTACCTAATCCTGAACACATTCTTCCAAGTAAGTTACCCTCTTGTGCCCCACCGGCAACGTAAGTTGAATATTCATGACTTCCCATCTTAGATGCGCCATTATTTACATTGAATTTTTTCATGTAAAAAGTATTCTGATTCTTTTTAAGATAATTAACAACGAAATAATTCACTCCACCAGAAATAGCTTTCTCCGGAGAATTCCATCCCTCACTTTTAGCACGAGTTAAACCATTAACTGTAGCATTCTCAGTTCTTTTAGTAGTACTATTATAGGCTGCATATGCACCTACATTAAAATAATTATAATATCCTTTTCCAATAAGGGTTTTTCCATCACTCGACTTTGCACCTGTACCGGAAATTAATTTAGGAAGATTTGCAGTTGCTACTCCTTTATTCCATCCCTGCTCCATAATAATCATACTGGCAAGAGCAATTGGATTCATTTGATTTTTAACACCAGAGTTATATACATCTTTATATTGACCATTTATCATAAATGAATTTGTAACAGCAAGCTTTACACTATCTAATGTCTGATATGAACTATCATAACCAAGATGCATAAATTGATATATGTAACTATCATTCATAAAGTTTCTAGGATCAAGATAATATTTTATTATTGCATCGGAAGCTGCATTCCATTTGCTATCATAATATGTATATGTACCCTTACTTTTATTATAAGCATCTGGATCAGTAGACTTCCATGATTTTGGAGCATCTGCTTCTACTAATTGGCGAGCATTGGTCTTAGTTATAGTTCCTCTTTCACTATTTACAAGAGTGTTCCATGAAACTCCTGTATTAATAGCTACAAAAGACCAACTTGGATGTTCCTTTAAAAGGGCTTGAAGCTTTATTTTATAACTAGCCGGAAATCTTGAGTCAATAGAACCTAATTTAGAAACATACTGAGATGAAACATATCCAGTTTTACCACCGTAGCCTAACTTGTACCAATCATAACCTGCAACTCTATAATAGCCATATAACGTAACAGTTTTATTTTTAGGTATATAGGCTCTATTTCCATAGTTGTTGCCAACTGCAGTTTTCATATAAACATTAGCTAAAGTATATCCAGAAATAGCTTTAGAATATCCGGCATAAGACCATTTAGCTCTTTTTGAAACAATATATCCTGTTTTACCTTTATAAGTAACCTTTAAATAATTTCCAAAAGAATAGGTTTTAGCAGAATAACACATAAGTCTAGTACCCTTTGATACCCAAGCTTTATTTGAACTAACCGGTGTATATCCTCCGTAGAGAATTGCATTAGAGGTTATATCAATATAACGTCCCGGATTATAATTAACTGATTTAGGCTTTTCATTGGTGCAGGTAATTGATGCTACACTTACATAACCTATTTTATTATTGTATTTGATTTTAAACCAATTGGTTCCGGCTGTATCATAATATCCACCTACTCTAACTGGAAATCCCTTTGGTACAAGATAGATATTCTTACCGCCAATTGAACTTTTCATATATGTTGCATATTTCATAATTCCAATTTTATCAGGAACATAATTTTTAAAAGTCCAAGTTGCGGTTTTAGAATTTATATAACCTGTCTTTCCTTTGTAGGTTGTTTTAATCATCGTTAGACTGCCATACTTTTGGTATCCTACTCCTAAAGTTCTAGCTTTCTTAGGAATAGTAATCAATCTCTTGCTTGTAGTATTAGCATTCTGATACAGTACTGTATTGGATTTCATATCCATATAACGAGCCGGAGAATATTGTACATATGTTGGAGTAGCAGCTTTAACTGTATTTTGTTTTCCTATTAAAGTGATTCCAAAAACAATAAGTGCAGTTAAAATCACATATTTTATATTCTTTCTTAAATTCAAATATTTACCTCCTAGGTTTTAAACTAATTATAATAACAAAAATGCTCCATTTTGTTTATTCTAGTACATTAATGAAGCATTTGCATATTAATTTATATTTAAAATAACTTTTTATTTTAACTTGATTATAACATATAATCATATAAAAGCAACAAAAAAATGCTTTTTTTATAAATAAATAAATTTTTTATAAAAAAACACGGTAATTTTTATTAATATTTTGTGCTACTTACCTTCTCTTCTTATCATAACTCCCAAGGTTTTAAATATTATTTTAAAATCCAAACCTAGGCTCCAATTAATAATGTATTCTGAATCAAGTTTAACTACTTCTTCAAAATCTACTGTATAACTTCTATTTGTAACTTGCCACAAACCAGTTATACCAGGTTTACTTGATAGGCGCCTTCTATGATGAAGTTCATATTTAGACCACTCATCTTCTGTTGGTGGACGTGTTCCTACTAAGGACATATCTCCTTTTAGAACATTAAAAAACTGAGGAAATTCATCTATACTAGTACTTCTAAGAAAATTACCTAAACCTTTTCTTTTATCAGAAGTGCTTTTCTCTGATCCAATAATTCTTGGATCATTAGATATTTTAAACATTCGCCCATCTTTAACTTCATTTTTACTTAGTAATTCCTTCTTTTTAGCCTCTGCTCCCACATACATGGTTCTAAACTTATGAATTTTAAATCTTTTACCATTTCGTCCTACTCTAGTTTGAGTAAAAAATATAGGACCTGGATCTTTTATATAAATTGCAGGTGCAACAAAGATAAAAAGTATACCTGTAAGAATACACCCTAGAAATCCGCCAACAATATCTAAAGTTCTTTTATATAACATACGTTTTGAAGAAATAATATTTAAACTGGATGTAATAATAAGTCTGTTATCCATCTCTTCAACTATAACTTTCTGACCTTTTGAAGAATATAATCTAGCTAAATTCATATGAATAGTAATACCCATCTCTAAGATACTATTAATTGTATCTTTTGGTATAGATACATCATCTGGCAGTAGCATAAAAACTTCGTCAACCCAATCTGTTGCAAGATAATTTAATACATTTTTTCCGTCCGATACAACCTTTACATTACCAACTTCGAGGGCTTCAGGTGCGTCTATTAAAGCAAGAACCATCTTAGAATATCTACCACTTTTAGTTAGATTAGTAACAGCTTCAAGAGCTAAAGCCTTAGTTGTAACAATCATAATTGAGTATCTTTCCCAGGATATATTATGATGTCTGATAATTCTCTTTAAAATAACTCTAACCACATAGCTTAAACAAAAGTATATAACTCCTGTCATTGCAAATGTAATACGTGAATAATTCTGTGCCTGTTTAGTTGAAACCAAATATAACATAGAAAGACCCATTGTAAATGCTACCTGTCTAAATGTTACACCTAGTTCCATATACTTCGTTCTTCTAAGAACACCACTAAAAGTACTTGTAAGGAAAACTACCATTAGTTCCATAATAACTAGTACTATAGCTTCTTGTCTATATAGCCCAATTGCAAATGGAGAATTTAAACCATGTCTTATAAAATATGCAAAGACAAACGCTAATTCCATTGTAATTAAATCAGCCAGCATAAAATCCCAATGCTTTGTCCAGCCTTCACTTCTTTTTCTATACATACCTATTCCCTTTATCCCATAGTTTTTTATTTAATCATATTTACACAAATAAACTTATTCCATCCTTGCCCCAGATATCTGTTTTTAATACTATGTCCTTTGAAATTCTTTTTTAAATCAGTCAATCAGTACTAAATATAATATCCTCTAAGCCCTATACTTTTAACTTACCGCTAATAATGTTAGCACAATAAATTAGGTGGTTCAATTAATCTTAAAATAACTACACATTTAGAAAATTAAATATGCTTTATTTCTATGAATAATTAACCACCCACATCGCTTTAATGTAGCATACCAAAACATTTATAAACAAAATACAAGACATAGTGACATAATCCAATATTTTCTTATCGTTGTTTAGTTCCAACTCCGTCTCTTTTAGCAACCTTTAATCTATTTAAAGTCACTTCTTTATCTTTAAATGGAACTTTCTTTTCTGTTCCTTCAATAAATATATAAACACTTTCCAAATAATCTCCCTTAGAAAGCTTAATTCCTCTTACTCCAATTGCTCCTTTTTTCTTTTCTGGGATTTGGTCGGCACCAAATCTAAGAAAATAACCATCATGAGTGGCTAATACCACCTGTTCCTCTTCCTTTATACCAGACACATAAACAAGTTCATCTCCAGTATCAATCTTAGTTGCCTTAGCAGCTTTAGTAGAAACAATCAATTCATTTCCATCAACTTGCTTTATCATGCCCTTCTTAGTTGCAAATAGTACCTTATCTTCTTTTAATCTATCATAATTGCAAATAGCAACTATTCTCTCCTTGGCACTATCATATTTTGAAACATTATCAATGGGGGTTCCCTTATCTCTAAATTTGCTTAATGGTAAATCCATAATCTTAATAGTATGAACAATTCCAGTATTGGTAAAAACAGCAATTTTGCCAAAATTCAATACTTTGATTACATATTTACTTTCAGAATCTGCATTCTCTTTATTTCTCTCGTAAGTACTTTCATCAATAACCTTACCATATCCAAATCTATCAACAAGGAAGTACACATCTTGAGCTTCAATAGGTTTCTCTTCAAAAACTGCTTCAGAAGCATTTGTAATTTCTGTCTTTCTAGGCGTTGCAAATTCTTTTTTTATTCTATCTAAATCTTTAATTATAACATTTGCCATAGAATCATAGTTATTAAGTATATCTTCATATAAGGCTATATTTTTTAAAGTATCTTCATGTTCTTTAATTAAAGCTTCAACCTCTAAACCAATTAACTTCTGTAGTCTCATTTCAAGAATAGCAGTAGTCTGCCTATCTGTAAAATGAAGGAGTTTAGCCATCTTCTTACTTCTATCAGATTTAAATTTAATATTATCTACAATACCTGATGTTAGGCAAGCACGAACGTCTTTAACATTCTTACTGCCTCTTAATATTTCAATAATTAAATCAATTACATCTGTAGCCTTAATAAGACCTTCTTGTATCTCTGATTTATCTTTTTCTTTTGATAAAAGTGTATTATATTTTCTTTCTGCCAATTCAAATTGAAATTCAACATTTTCTTCAATTATATTTTTTAATCCAAGAGTTTTAGGACGTCCCCCAGAAACTGCAAGCATATTAACACCAAAGGTATTTTCTAATCCAGTTTTCTTATAAAGCATATTGATTATATTTTCCGGATCAGCATCCTTCTTTAAATCAATTACAATTCGAATACCATCTTTAGAACTTTGATTACTAACATCTATAATATCACTTGTAACTTTATGTTCAACTAAACCTATAACATCATTTAAAAACTTCCCTATACCTGCTCCAATCATAGTATAAGGGATTTCTGTAACTACAAGACTTACTTTCCCGCCTTTCTTTTTCTCAATCTCAACTTTTCCACGAAGTTTAATTTTACCCATGCCTTGTTCATATATATCAAGCAACGCATCTTCATTAACAACAATTCCTCCAGTTGGAAAATCCGGTCCCTTAATATACTTCATAAGTTCTTTAGTAGTAATAGAATCCTTTTTCATATATGCTTTTACTGCATCTATTACTTCTCCAAGATTATGAGTAGGAATACTAGTTGCCATACCGACAGCTATACCTTCAGCACCATTTACTAGTATATTAGGTATACGAACAGGTAAAACACTGGGTTCTTTTTCTGTTTCATCAAAGTTAGGAACAAAATCTACAATATTTTTATCTAAGTCTGCCAAGTATACATCGTCAGTTAATTTAGCAAGTCTTGCTTCAGTATAACGCATAGCAGCCGCTCCATCACCTTCAATAGAGCCGAAATTACCATGACCATCAACAAGCTTTATACCCTTTTTAAAATCCTGTGCCATTACTACTAGAGCATCATAGATTGAACTATCTCCATGAGGATGATACTTACCCATAGTATCTCCTACTATTCTTGCACATTTCTTGTAAGGCTTATCTGATTTAATACCTAGCTCATACATATCATATAAGGTTCTTCTTTGAACTGGTTTAAGACCATCCCTTACATCAGGAAGAGCACGGGCAACAATTACGCTCATTGCATAATCTATATAGCTTTTCTGCATCACTTCAGAATATTCAGTTCTAATTATATTTGTATCCTGCATATTTTCTCCAACTATGTATTTGCAAATAAAAACAATAATTAATTATTATTCAAGTTTCAAACTAAATCACACTCTTATTTTCGCAAATGAATTTCAAATATCAATCTTTAGATAAACTAATTTCAGATTAAATTTAAGCATCAATCTCTGCTTCTCGTGCGTTTTTATAGATAAATTCTCTTCTAGGAGGTACTTCACTTCCCATAAGCATTTCTGTTACAGAAGAAGCAAGACGAGCGTCTTCTATTTCAACTTGTTTTAATACTCTGGTTTCCGGATTAAGGGTTGTCTCCCAAAGTTGAGTTTCATCCATTTCTCCAAGACCCTTATATCTCTGTAAAGTAAAAGAGCCTTTATGAGATTTTCTGTATTTTTCAAGAGCCTTATCATCATATAAATACTCTTCTTCACCTTTACTTGGCATAACCTTATATAAAGGTGGCATAGCAATATAAACATGACCTTCAAATATTAGTTCAGGCATAAATCTATAAAAAAATGTTAATAACAAGGTGGAAATATGAGCACCATCTACGTCAGCATCTGCCATTATAATAATTTTGTCATAACGAAGTTTAGTTATATCAAAGTCATTTCCATATCCTTCTGAAAAACCACATCCAAAAGAATTTATCATTGTCTTTATTTCTGCATTAGCTAGGACTTTATCTATAGTTGCTTTTTCAACATTTAATATTTTCCCTCTAATAGGTAATATTGCTTGAAACATTCGATTTCTTGCCGTTTTAGCAGAACCACCTGCAGAATCTCCCTCAACTATAAAAATCTCACATTCAGATGCTTTTCTACTTTCACAATTTGCAAGCTTTCCATTTGAATCAAAGGAAAACTTCTGTTTAGTTAATAAATTTGTCTTTGTTTTTTCTTCTGTTTTACGAATTTTTGCAGATTTCTCAGCACATGATAATATACTTTTTAAAGTTTCAAGATTTCTGTCTAAATATCGTACTACCTCATCTCCGGTGACTTTACTAACTGCTCTAGAAGCATCTGGATTATCAAGTTTAGTTTTGGTTTGCCCTTCAAATCTAGGATTGGGATGTTTTATAGAAATAACTGCTGTCATTCCATTTCTAACATCTGAACCGGTAAAGTTGGAATCTTTTTCTTTTAAAACTCCAATTTCCCTAGCATATTGATTCATAATTGTAGTAAATTGAGTTTTAAACCCTGTAATATGAGTTCCACCTTCAGCATTGTAAATATTGTTGCAGAAGCCAAGGACATTTTCATGAAATTCATTAACATATTGAAATGCAACTTCCACTTCGATATTTTCGCTGCTACCACGAAAATAAATTATATCTGTAACTAATTCACTTTTAGTATTTAGCTCCTTTATAAAGCCAACTATTCCTTCCGGCTCACTATATTTTATCTTTTCAGGGCTATCTATTCTTTTATCTTCATAGTATATAGTAAGTTTTGGATTTAAATAGGCTGTTTGATGTAATCGACTTTTTATATCTTCTGATTTAAATTTAATCTTTTCAAATATAGTATCATCTGGAAAGAAATTAATCTTAGTACCTGTTTCTTTGGTTTTACCAAGTCTAGGTAAATATCCATCCACTAAATCAAGAACAGGTAGCCCTTTTTCATATCTATCATGAGAAATAAAACCATCTCTTGATACTTCCACATCTAAATATGTTGAAAGAGCATTAACAACAGATGAGCCTACTCCATGAAGTCCACCGCTGGTTTTATAAGAATTATTATCAAATTTACCTCCTGCATGAAGAGTAGTAAAAACAATTCTTTCTGCAGGAACTCCCAGCTCATGCATATCAACCGGCACACCTCTGCCATTGTCTTTAACTGTTGCAGAACCATCAGCTTCTAGTGTAACCCAGATTTCATTTGCAAATCCGGCAGAATGTTCATCAACAGCATTATCAACTATTTCATAAATCAAATGATTTAATCCTTTAGTTCCTGTACTACCAATATACATACCCGGTCTTTCTCTTACTGCTTCTAAACCTTCAAGAACTGTAATACTTGATGCATTGTACTTATTCTTATTTGCCATACTTTTCCCTTTTCAAATATACTACAAACTAGTCAACGTAAAACTCATATAAATCATTATGAGCTAAGTTAATTTTTTTATAATTCAATATAAAACTATATTTTAAATAAATAAGATATCTTTAATTATCATCTTTATATTTTCTATCTGTTTTACAAATAAACTAGAAGAATTTTTCAAATATAACTTTTATCAAATTTTACTTGACAAAAAACATTAATATATTACCACAAAGTATAGTGGTTTTCAAACAAAAAATCTACTCTATATAGTAAATATTCTATGATTTTATTTAAAATTTTAAAATCACATTTTGATTTTATGGAAATGTCCTAAGCCTTTCAATCCTAATAATAATTTATTCAAAATTAATCTATTAAATCTTTTTCTAAATTTTATTTGTTAAGGCTATTTTTATCAATTCTATATTTCACAATTAAAATATTAATGTAATACGGGTTATATGGTATAATAAATTTTCAGATATAAAAAACATAGTTATTTTAGTTTTTTACAATCAAATTAATTTACAAAATAAGGATGGGATATACATGAGAAACATAAAGCTTAAACTTGAATATGATGGAAGTCGCTATGTGGGATGGATTAGACTTGGAAAGGATGAAGGAAATAACACTGTATCCAGTAAAATCTTAGAAGTTATAAAGAAAATGACCGGAGAAAACATATTAGAATTAAACTGCGGAATGAGAACGGAAGTTGGCGTTCACGCCTATGAACAAGTATGTAATTTTAAAACAAATTCAGATATGACATTAATTGACATGAAGCATTATATGAATCGCTACCTGCCGATGGATATAGCTGTAACAGATATTCAAATAGTTCCGGAAAAATTCCATGCATCATTAAATGCAATTAGTAGAACTTATATCTACCAATTCGTTCTTGGAGAAACACCTAATATTTTCGAAAGAAAATACAGCTATCACCTTTTTAAAGAACCTGACGTGGAAGCCATTAAGATTGCCTCTGACAAATTAAAAGGAAGTCATGACTTTAAAAACTTCTCTTCTTCAAAGAAAAACAAAAGCACTGTACGTAAAATCACAAATATTGAAATCTATAAAACTTCTTCTGAGATGCAAATAACTATTACAGCTGATGACTTCCTACACAATATGGCTAAAATGATATTTGCAACCTTAGTAGATATAGGTTTAGGTGTTAAAACACCTGATACAATTGATAAAATTTTTGCCGGAGAAGAAGTTCCTTCAAAGCCTATAGATCCTAGAGGAATGTTTTTACAGCACGTTGGTTACATTAATTAATATTAACCTTTTTTCATATTAAATATTAATAAATATCTTTTCAAATATTTAAAAAAACTGACCTTAATTATTAGATAAAACTAGTACTTAAAGTCAGTTTTTTACTATTTATTACACTTTCACATTATAAGTTCCATTTTTCTTAGCTTCCGGAATTACTTCTTGTTTAATATATTGAAAAGTTTTTTCCTCACCATACATAGCTAAAAGTTCTAGCAATTGGTGAAGAATTTTTTGAGTATTAGGATGTATAGTTTCACCCATTCTACCTGTTCCCTTTTCATAATATTTTAAAGGTTGAGTATCATCATATTCAGCGCCCATATAGGTTTTTGAGGCTGCTATTCTATCCATAACCATTTCAACTACGAATCTTATAGGCATTTCTTTTCCAACTATAATAGATTCTCCTGATACTCCTCTACTTAATCCATAATCAGTCCAATATTCATAGTGATGTCTATTTCTTCCTTTATGATGCAACCAAGCAGAAGAATAATCGTATAACTCTCGTTGCTTATTATTAGGGCTTCTAAATCCCTGATAGTATTTAGCTCCAGGAATAAATTCAGTTAGAGAGTATTTAGATAGGTCATGAGTTAAACCTTGCCAATATAAACCTACTGCAAAGCACCCCTTTCTAACTAGCCATCTATGTTTAGTTATTGTTACAAAGTGTTTCCAAAAATGCATTTTTCTTCCTCAATCTATTATTAAATATCATCATTATATATTTAGCTTTTATTCAACTTTTCTTTAATAAAACCATATTAGAATAGAGTAATATTTTATAAAAATCAATACTTTTCATTAATCTTTCTTTACAAATCAAAAAACTAGCATTACTCTATAATCAAACTATAGAACAATACTAGTTTTATTATGATATATGAGAAGCAACATATATTTAAATACTATTTATTCAAAAATCAATCATTCAAAAAGCAATTTAAATTATATATACTCTATATCAAATTTATTTAACTCTTATAATTACATTCCTTTTGCTTTAAATGCTTCTTCAATAGAAACTGCAACAGCTACAGTAGCACCAACCATTGGGTTATTACCCATTCCGATTAATCCCATCATCTCAACATGAGCTGGAACTGAAGATGAACCTGCAAATTGTGCATCTGAATGCATTCTACCCATAGTATCAGTCATACCATAAGACGCAGGACCTGCTGCCATATTATCTGGATGAAGTGTTCTACCTGTACCACCGCCAGAAGCAACTGAAAAATATTTCTTTCCTTGTTCAATACATTCTTTCTTGTATGTACCTGCAACTGGATGTTGGAAACGAGTAGGATTAGTTGAGTTACCTGTAATAGATACATCAACTCCTTCTTTAAACATGATTGCAACACCTTCACGAACATCATTAGCACCATAACAATTAACTTTAGCACGAAGTCCATTTGAATAGGCTTTTCTAAATACTTCTTTTAATTCTCCTGTATAATAATCATATTCTGTTTCAACATATGTAAATCCATTTACACGAGAAATAATTTGAGCTGCATCTTTTCCAAGACCATTAAGGATAACACGAAGTGGTTCTTTACGAACTTTATTTGCCTTTTCAGCAATACCAATAGCACCCTCTGCAGCAGCGAAACTTTCATGTCCTGCTAAGAAACAGAAACATTTAGTATCTTCTTCAAGTAACATCTTACCTAAATTACCATGACCAAGTCCAACTTTTCTTTGGTCAGCAACAGAACCTGGTATACAGAAACTTTGTAAGCCTTCTCCAATAACAGCTGCTGCTTCAGATGCTTTTTTAGCACCTTTTTTAATTGCCATTGCTGCACCGATTGTATATGCCCATTTAGCATTTTCAAAACAAATTGGTTGAATATTTTCTACCTGATGATAAACATCAAGTCCCATATCTTTTACAATTTCAGCAGCTTCTTCTATAGAACTAATTCCAACTTCGTTAAGGGCAGCTAGAATTTGTTTCTCTCTTCTTTCATAAGACTCAAATAATGCCATTTTATCTTTTCCTCCATATTTAATGTCAATTAGATAAAAATACATTGAAAATCTACTTTTATTTGCAAATAATCTAATATTTTTATCAATTATAATTTCAAATAATATTTTAAATTAGATTACTCTTTTCTTGGATCAACAATTTTAACAGCGTCTTCAACACGTCCATATTGACCTTTAGCTTTTTCTAATGCTGTATTTGCATCATCACCGGCTTTGATAAAGTCCATCATCTTACCAAAATTAATAAATTGATATCCAATGATTTCATCATCAGCGTCAAGAGCAAGACCTGTAATATAACCATCTGTCATTTCAAGATAACGTGGTCCTTTAGCTCTTGTTCCATAAAGAGTACCAACTTGAGAACGAAGTCCTTTTCCTAAATCTTCAAGACCTGCACCAATAACAAGTCCACCTTCAGAGAAAGCACTTTGAGAACGTCCATATACGATTTGAAGGAATAGTTCTCTCATAGCAGTATTTATTGCATCACATACTAAATCTGTATTTAAAGCTTCGAGGAGAGTTCTTCCAGGAAGTATCTCAGATGCCATAGCTGCTGAATGTGTCATACCAGAACATCCAATAGTTTCAACTAAAGCTTCTTCAATAATACCATCTTTTACATTTAAAGAAAGTTTACAAGTACCTTGTTGTGGAGCACACCAACCTACACCATGTGTGAATCCAGAAATATCTTTAATTTCTTTTGCTTTTACCCACTTTGCTTCTTCAGGAATTGGAGCAGCACCATGAGCTACGCCTTGTGCTATAGGGCACATAACTTCTACTTCGTGTGAATAAATCATTTTGTCTCCTTTCAAAACTACCTCAATTATGATTTTTCTAATCGATAAATATTGTCACATATTTATTCAATTAATTCAATTCATATTATAAATAAGAATTTTTAAAATATCATATATTTTCCTATGAATTTTACCATAGAACATCCAATAATCCTAGTAAATATTATAATTAGTTTAAATATTAAAAACCTTAGATTTTATTTCTTAAATTTCAACAAAAAAACTCATGGTATGAATAACCACAAGTTTTTTATGTAACGTACTTATATAAATGATTTAGCAAAAAATATTTTTAAAACGATACTAGCCTTTTTCTTTAGTAAAATAATTAAATACAATAATCTTCAGTATGAGAATTTTACTTCTAAAATTATATATATCTACTTTTTTCGGATAATTTCAGGTTTCTATAAAGTTAGCTAAATTATTTTATGGCATAATATGCAACACCTTTATATTTCCATCCCTTCTTTTGAAGAGATTTTACTTTGGTTTTAGAAGATGTCAAATAATAAGATGCCTTTTTCTTTGCTCCCTTTGCCTTAGGATTATACATTCTATATACATTATATCTTGGCTTTGTCTTTGATGAATAAAAGGCTGCGCCTTGATATTTAAAACCCTTCTTAGGTAAAGTCTTTATTGCCTTAGTACTAGTTGTATAGTAATATCCATATTTTGAGCTATAAAATTGATATACCTTATATCCTGAATTTGCTAGTTTAGATAAAGTTTTATTAAGTTTCCAACCCTTTGGTGGTTTAGCAGCTTTAGCGTAATTTCTAGTATAATAAAAAGCTCCTGTTTTTTTATTTCTAAGTTCAAATAATCTGTTATAACCATATACCTTTACTTTTATAGATTTGCCACCATAGCTAATTGTAATATAATTTGTCCCTGCCTTTTTAAGTGGAAAACCACTTACTTTACAGCTACTTAATTTAACATTTTTATATGTTCCATCAGAGTAATTAACTCTTAGCAAATAATTGCCTACATTATATTTGGGACCTACATAGTATTTTTTACCTGTCATAGATAAATCTTTTATACTTGTAACTGTTGCCGTTTTAGCTGCAAGTTTTATGGAAATGTTACCTAATGTTACATTTGAATATATCACTTTGGAATAATCCGTAATATCTTCCCAGTGACCAGAATTGCCAAAACGGAAATAACTAACACCTCTTGTAATAGGCATAACACTAGTTGATGAATTATCTTTTAATTCAAGTGGAATAGAGTCTTCTGTTATAGGATTAGCTTCAGTAGCTTGTAATACTATGGCTATTTTAGTTCCATTTTCAAGAGGATAATTCTTCTGAAGTTTTACTTGATTATAACCTGCATAAGTATTTTTAAATTCAATATAACTTGTAACTGTATTAGTTGAAATATCTAGTAAAGTTCCACTTGTAGGATTACCTGTTTTTGGATTTTTATATGCATATATTCTCCAAATTGTTCCTGGATTTGAAGCATAAAAAGTTACATAACTTGGAGTAGTTCTTTTATTGCTTCCGTCATTTATAGTAAACACATTTGACATCCACTCAGAAACATTTTGGTCTGTGCCTATATTAGCTGTATCAAGATTATCATATGAGTACAGTCTATTCTCTTTTAAAGTTCCTTTTGGATACATATCGTAATAATAACTACTGCATAAAGATTTATCATAATAACTAATCCAAAAATAGCCATTGTCTCCCCAAGATGTACCCCAACTATTTTTAATCTTAAAAGCTCCGTTGCCTGCTGGAGTATTATTAAAATAGCTTGCAGGGAAATTGTCATCCCACCCAACTATAGATACGCTATGATTAGCATAATACTCATAATCAGGCTCACCATCACCATCTATATCCTGGGCATCATATGGATCATAATATGCCTGATGTGTAGAATTATAGTATGGTTCATAAGGTGCTGTATTATTTTGAACATGATTATAACTTGTTAATAGAACCCCATAATTTACTAGACCTTCTTTTATGGCCTTAATATTATCTGATGAATAAGCTCCATTTCCATCTTTATTTGATGGAAATCTATACATATTTCTAAGGGTATAACTATGGTCTGTATAAACTCTAGAATTAGTACTTACTTTAGCAGTACTACCACCTGGATATGGAAAATAATTATAATCAGTTGCTCCATACCAATTTGCAAGAGCAGCACCTGATAGAAATTCTGTTCCACCATACTGTAATCCATTAGGGTCATTATACATTTTATTACCCCAAGCAGCACTTACAAGCTGATATACGGAAAGATTAATATTTCTATTTCCTGTTTGTTTAAATATAGAACTTTCAGCAGAGGCAAGTGTTGCAAATGCCCAACAAGATCCATAATTACCCTGGTTTCTAACATAATTAATAATTCCAGAATTTGGATTAATTTCCGGAGCTGTATATGTAGGATTATCTGCTTTAGATGCTCCCCTTGAACCTCTTCTTAAACTACTGTAATTAGCAGCATTAATAGAATTATTTTTAACTACTATATTAT
>JAISGP010000132.1 GCA_031263035.1 Lachnospiraceae bacterium
TCTCCTTAAAATAGTCAAAGCTATAAAGTGAAATAAAAAGTCCACAGTGTCACTATTGATTATAACAAAAGTTAAAGAGAAAGGAGAGTATGGTGTAGAACTTACTACATCATACAAGACAGAAATGAATAATGTATTTGGATTAGTGTTAGCAGGTGGGGTTGGTACACGAATGGGGAATATTGAGAAACCAAAACAATTTCTTCATGTTGGTTCAAAACCTATAATTATTCATACTTTGGAGAAATTTGTAATTCAAAATGAATTTGAAGAGATTATAGTTTTAACTCCAAAGCAATGGATTAACTTTACAAAAGATGTAATTAAGAAGTATATACCAGTTGCAGAAAAGATAGTTGTTCTTGAAGGAGGTAGTTCAAGAAATGAAACTATTATGAATGCAATATCTTATATTGAAAAACAAGATAAATTAAATGAGGATACTATAATTGTTACCCATGATTCAGTTAGACCATTTGTAACTTCTCGTATAATTAAAGAAAATATTGAAGCTGCTATTAAATATGGTGCTTGTGACACTGTAATTCCTGCTACTGATACAATTGTTGAAAGTGAAAATGGAGAAAGTATAAGTGCAGTTCCTGATAGAAGTAGATTATTTCAAGGTCAAACACCTCAAACTTTTCATGCTAAAAAACTTCGAGATTATTACGAGAGTTTAAGTGATGATGAGAAAGAGATTCTTACTGATGCATGTAAGATTATGGTTATAAAAGGGGAAACTGTAAAGTTAGTTAAGGGAGATGTAAGTAATCTTAAAATTACTTATCCCTATGATTTAAAAGTTGCTGAATCTTTATTACAATAACAAAAGATGCTATATATTAAATTATTAGAAAACATGTCATTGAAGTGTGAGGAAGAAATATGCTAAGTGCAGTTTATAGATTAAAAGCTCCAAGACAATTTGAATTGGTGTATAAAAATATTGATTTTAATAATACTTCTGTAATTGTTAAGCCTACTTATCTTTCTATTTGCAATGCAGATGAAAGATATTATCAAGGGCTTAGACCGGAAGAAATACTAAAGAAAAAATTACCTATGGCACTTATTCATGAAGGGGTAGGTGAGGTTGTATATGATCCAACTGGTGAATTTGCAGTTGGAGATAAGGTTGTTATGATACCTAATACGCCTACTGAAAAAGATGATATTATAGATGAAAATTATCTTAGAACAAGCAAATTTAGGGGCAGTGGTTTTGATGGATTTATGCAAGAATATGTTGAAACTACAGCAGATAGATTGGTGAAACTCCCACAAGATATAAATCCTTATGTGGCAGCATTTACAGAAATGGTTAGTGTTTGCTATCATGCAATTAGTCGTTTTGAAAAATTTGCAGATAAAAAAAGAGATGTTATAGGAGTGTGGGGAGATGGAAACATGGGCTTCATTGTTTCATTATTGATGAAGAAGATGTATCCAGATTCAAAGGTTTATGTATTTGGCAAAAACCAAGTTAAACTTAATGATTTTACTTTTGCTGATGAAACATATTTATTAAGTGATGTTTCGGAAGACCTTTATATTGATCATGCTTTTGAATGTGTTGGTGGTGATAAATCTTCATCAGCAATTAATCAAATAATTGATCATATTACTCCGGAGGGTTCTATTTCTTTACTTGGAGTGTCTGAAAATAATGTGCCTATTAATACAAGAATGGTATTGGAAAAAGGTTTGGACTTGTTTGGCTCTTCAAGAAGCGGAAGAGAAGATTTTGCAGGATTAATTGAATTATATAAGGAAAAACCTGAAATTTTAGAGTATCTTGAGAATATAGTTGGTGTATCATTTAATGTAAGCTCTATTAAGGATGCAAATGCTGCATTTGAAGCAGATAGTCATAAACTTATGGGTAAAACAATAATGATAATGGATAATTAAAGGTAGTATAGAGAGAGTATAGGATGAAGGCTTGGATAAATATATTTTTAAAAAGAATATGGGTAATATTTAAGACTATTATTTTGAAAATCCTATATTCTCCTGTGTATAAACATAGGGTTAAGAAGCCCATTAATAGAAATAAGATTGTATTTGTTGAAGTTAGAGCGGATAAACTCACTGATAATTTTGAGCTACTTTATAAAGAGTTTAAAGCTAAAGGTTATGAGATTAAAGTTCATTATATTAGAAATACATTTGTAGGATTGTGGGAATATTACAAAAGATGTAATAGTATGTTACACGACATATCTGATGCTAGATTTGTATTCTTAAATGAAGCTTCAGATGTTTTGGGAGCCATTCCTTTGCGACATGAAACTAAGATAATTCAGGTTTGGCATGGATGTGGAGCATTTAAAAAATTTGGATTTAGTACATTAGGGATAAAAGCTATAACTTATAATAATACTTCTTTGGTATCAGTTAGTAGTCCTGAAGTTATTTGGGCTTATTTAGAAGCTATGAATTTGAAAGAAACTCCGGATAAAGTGAAAGCTTTAGGTGTTAGTAGAACAGACGTATATTTTGATGAAAATTTTAAAGAGAATGCCTATAAAAAGTTCTATGAATATTATCCTGAAGCTAAAAATAAAAAGATAATTCTATATGCTCCTACTTTTAGAGGAAATATTTCTGCAGGTTATCTAAATAAAAATATAGATATGAAGAAGATGAGAGGCAGATTATCTAAGGAATATATTTTGCTATGTAAGTTCCATCCTTTAGCACGAGAAATAGATAGCTTTATTGATACATCATTTGCAAAAGATGTAACAAAAA
>JAISGP010000040.1 GCA_031263035.1 Lachnospiraceae bacterium
GAAGAGATGATTGCAAATGAAAGAAAGCAATTAGAGTTTCAAAGCGATGATGGAAAATTAGTTTTTATTCTTGCAAGAGTAAAAGATATTCCACAATATATAGATAAAAATTGGGCTGATGTAGGAATTGCAGCCTTTGACTGTTATAGAGAATATGAACTAGAAAGTGCCAATTCAAAAAATGGATTAAGTGGAGATAATTTCCTTTCTGATTTGCTACCTGATTTAAAACTTTGTGATAATTCTAGATTTTGCATTTGCGGTTATCCTAAAAAGAAAGCTTTTTATGAAAAGTGCAAGGTGGATGATGAAAAGATTTTAGAGGTGGCAACAAGTAATCCTCAGATAGCTTCAAAATACTTCAATAGAAAGGGCATGTCGGTTGATATAATTACAGTTAGTGGTTCTTCCGAATTAATGCCAAAGCATGGAGATGTTGATGTTATTTTTGATATTGTTGAAACGGGAAGTGCCTTAGAGAAAAATGGACTTGTAATTTTTGAAGAAGCTATGCCTATTAAAACGAAGTTTTTAGTAAGTAAAGCTGCTTTAAAATATGATGAAAATATAGGAAAACTTGTTGATATATTACAGAATTCGATAGAGCAAGATTAATAAGTAAGATGTGATTAAAAATACTAATTAATATCAAACAAAGATTAAGCAAGAAAACTGATAAAAAATCTTTGATTTTAGGGTATTAACGCAGTATTATGTAGACAATTAGATTACGAGGGGATATTATGGAATTAAACAGAGATTTAAATAAGGTTAAATCAAGAAAGATAATTGCAAATAAGGATATAGTTAACAGTGTATCTTCTATACTTTCGGATATAGAAATAGGTGGTATGGAAAAGGTATTAGAATATGCCAAAAACTTTGACGGATTTACAGGAAATCCAATTGTAACTGTTGAAGAGATTAAAGAAGCAATGAATTCTGTTGGCGAAAATTTTATTAATATACTTAAGAAAACCAAGGAAAGAATTGCCATTTTTCATGAGAATCAAATAGAAAAGTCTTGGAATATTGTAAAAGAAGATGGCTCTATTTTAGGGCAAGTTGTTCGTCCTTTAAGAAAAGTAGGCTTATATGTTCCGGGAGGTACAGCCACATATCCTTCAACAGTTCTTATGAATGCTGTACCGGCTAAATTGGCTGGAGTTAAGGAACTTATTGCATTTACTCCTGTAAAAAGTGATGGAAAGGTATCAGATGTAATTCTCTCTGCCTGTACTATTGCCGGGGTAGATAAAATTATAAAAATTGGTGGAGTTCAAGGTATAGGAATGGCAGCCTATGTGGAAAAAGTTGATAAAATTGTAGGACCGGGTAATGCCTATGTGGCAGAAGCTAAAAAGCAAGTATATGGTAAAGTAGGAATAGATATGATTGCTGGACCATCTGAAATATTAATTATAGCTGATGAAAACGCTAATCCTAAATACGTTGCAGCTGATTTAATGAGCCAGTCGGAACATGATAAAATGGCAAGTGGAATTCTTTTAACTACTTCAAAAAAATTAATTGAAGAAGTTGAGGAGGAAATAGATAGTCAGATGTCTAGTTTAAATAGAAAAGATATATTATTAGAAAGTCTTTCAAATTATGGGGCAGCCATTATAGTATCTGATTTAAAAGAAGCCTTTGATATTTCTAACGACATTGCTCCGGAACATCTTGAAATAATGGTGGCAGATCCAATTAGTACCCTTCCCTATGTGGAAAATGCAGGTTCAATCTTTCTTGGAGAAAACTCACCGGAACCTTTTGGTGATTATATGAGTGGAACTAATCATGTACTTCCAACAGGAGGAACAGCCAAGTTCTATTCACCTCTTGGAGTATATGATTTTATAAAACGCTCTTCATATAGTTACTATCCTAAAGAAGTATTGAACGAGTTTAAAGATGATATTATTACATTTGCAAATCTAGAAGGACTAGATGCCCACGCAAATTCTATAAAAGTCAGATACGAATAAAAAAATAATTCCAATGAATTAATAAAAGTATTACAATATAGGCAAATCTAATTAGAAGAATGAGCTAGTTTTTACAGTTCAACAGAATACATAAATATTATGAAATGAAAAAGGTATAAAAAAAAGAAAAAATACGGAGGAAGATATGAGTATACAAAAAAGCGTTATTTACGATAAGATAAGCCCATATAAAGCTGGTTTTCAGCCTAAAGGTGGAAATTGGATAAAACTAAATACCAATGAAAATCCATATCCTCCTTCTGAAAAAGTTAAAAAGCTTTTGGAAGAATATGTTATTAATAATCTAAGACTTTATCCTGACGGAGATAGTACTAGACTAAAGGAAATATTTGCAAATAAATTTAATTTAAAACCAGGGAATTTCTTTTTGGGAAATGGTTCAGATGAAGTTTTAGCAATTATTTTTCAGGGTTTCTTTGCAGGAAGAAAAAGAGTTTTAACTCCAGATATAACTTATAGTTTTTATTCTACTTGGGCTACAATTTATGATGTAGGATTAGAAACTATACCTGTTAACGAAGATTTCGGGATTAATACGGCAGATTATTTAAATAAAAATCCTGAAATTACTGAAAAGGAAGAAGAATATCCGGAGGTTTTATATGGATATGTTGAGCCTAAAAAAGAAGTAAAATTAGGAGTTGACGGAATTATTTTGGCAAATCCCAATGCTCCAACCTCACTTTTTTTGAAGCCAATTGAAATTGAAAAATTACTTAAAGAATATCCGGATATTCCTGTTATAGTCGATGAGGCATATGTAGATTTTGCACCATCTAGTACAATAGAATTATTAAATAAATATTCTAATTTAATTATTGTGCGAACCTTCTCAAAATCCTATTCTTTAGCAGGAATGAGAGTTGGTTATTCTGTAGGCAGTGAGGAAGTTATAGAAGTTTTGGATAATATTAAAAATTCCTTTAACTCTTATCCTTTAGATATGATTTCTCAGAAAGTGGCAGAAGAGGCCTTCTTAGATGAAGGTTATTTTAAGGACAATATTGAAAAAATTTGCAAAACTAGGGACTGGGCAAAAAAGAAAATTAGAGAAATGGGATTTAAGGTGTTAGATTCTGCAACTAATTTTTTATTTGTTTATGACGTGGAAGCAGAAGGCTTGTTTAAATACCTATTTGCAAATAATATTCTTGTCCGTCATTGGAATAAGCCCAAAATAGAGAATTGGCTTAGAGTTAGTATTGGAACTCCTGATGAAATGATAAAATTACTTCATGCGTTAGCAAGATGGAAAGAGCAAAGTATACGTAAAATGTTTGACAATTAAGTAGAAATGATATATTGGAATTTAGAATAAGAAAGATATGGCAGATTTATTTGTAAATGTAAAACAAGATAATTGAAAGGTTTTATTAATAATTTTGGAAGAATAAGATTAGATAATATTGCTTGATTAAGTGAATGTATTAATATGTAATGGAGGAAAAGTATGTATAGAGAAACCAAGGAAACTAAGGTAAAAATTCAATTTGCAAATGAAACAAAAGTAAATACTGGCATAGGTTTTTTTGATCATATGCTAACATTGTTTTGCTTTCAGTCAGGGCTACAATTAGATATTGAAGCAAAAGGAGATTTATATGTAGATAATCATCATACAATGGAAGATGTGGGAATAGTTCTAGGTCAGGTTATAAAAGAAAAACTTGGAGATAGAATTGGAATAAATCGCTATGGGAACGCTTTTGTGCCAATGGATGAAACCTTAGCACAGGTTACACTAGATATTTCAAATCGTCCATTTTTAGTTTTTAATATGGACATTGCAAATGAAGATATTGAGGAATTTTTTAGAGCAGTTGCCTTTAATATGGGAATTACTCTTCATATTAATTTGCAATATGGAAAAAATGAACATCATAAAATTGAGGCAGTTTTTAAGGCCTTTGGTAGAGCTTTAAAAGAAGCTATGGCTATTACCGGTAATTCTGTTAGTTCTACTAAGGGAGTTTTATAATTTTATGTGGATTGGAGAGTATAAGTGGTTGCAATAATTGATTATAATGTAGGTAATGTTGAAAATGTTCTTAATGCTTGTAAAAGGTTAGGAGTAGATGGAAAGCTTACAAGAGATAAAAATGAAATATTAAATGCAGATAGAATAATTCTTCCCGGAGTTGGGGCATTTCCCGTAGCAATGAAAAAACTTAAGGAATATGATTTAGTTGATGTGCTTAAATTAGCTAAGGAAAATGGGAAAAAAATAATGGGCATCTGCCTAGGAATGCAGATACTTTTTGAAAAAGGTTATGAAGTTGAAGAAACAGAAGGCCTTGGATTTTTAAGGGGATACATTGATAAAATCCCGACTAATCAGAAACTTCCTCATATGGGATGGAATGATGTAGATGGAGATGATTATTATTTTGTTCATTCTTATATGGCTTTTACTGATGAAGATACTAAGTATGCTATCTACGGAGATGTAAAAATACCTGCTATAGTAAAAAAAGATAATGTAGTAGGTTGCCAGTTTCATCCAGAAAAAAGTGGACAAGTTGGCGAGAAACTTCTTAAAAAATGGCTTTATGAGGGATAATGATAGATGCAAACTAGAATATTTTTATATAGAAAAGTATTTTTAATTAAATAAAATAGATTAATATATAAATCTATTTTATTTAACAAAAACGTAAAGGTTAGATTTAAGGAAAGGGAAGAGTATGGCAATAATTATACCTGCAATTGATTTATTAGGGGGAAAAGCAGTTAGATTAACTAAAGGTGATTATAATAAAAAGACAGTATATGAAGATAATCCGGTGATACAAGGAAAGAAATTCCAAGAAATGGGTGCCGGGTATCTTCACTTAGTTGACCTAGATGGGGCAAAAACAGGTAGCAATACAAATTTTGAAACTATAAAAAATATAAGAAAAGAATTAACTATTCCCATAGAAGTTGGTGGTGGAATTAGAACAGAAGAGGCGATTAATAAGTACCTTGAAATCGGTGTAAATAGAGTAATTTTAGGAACTATTGCACTGAAAAATATATCATTTGTAAAAGAAATGATAGAAAAGTATGGGAATGAAAAAATAGTCGTTGGAGTTGACGTTAGAAATGGTTATGTAAGTACAGATGGATGGTTAAAAGATAGTGATAAAACATACCTTGATTTTATAGAGGAATTAAAGAATATTGGAGTTAAATATATTATTTGCACTGATATAAGTAAAGATGGAATGCTTTCTGGACCTAATTTTTCAATGTACGAAAAGATAAAGGGAATAAATGTAGTAGTTTCAGGTGGTATATCTTCAGAAGAAGATATAGAAAAAGCTATGAAATACTACGGTGTTATAGTTGGAAAAGCCTATTATGAAGGTAAGGTTGATTTAGAGAAGGTAATTAAAATAACGAAATAAATTTTATAAGTTTATGTTAGTGCAAATAGAAGAAGTTAAAAATAAATATTTGTTTAAAAATTTCTTAATGGTATTTTTAATGTATTTGAAGAAATATAAGTTAATAGATTTAACGTAGATATACAATGAATTTAAAGAGGGGCATTTATGTTAAAGAAAAGAATAATTCCTTGCCTTGATATTAAAGATGGAAAGGTAGTTAAGGGAGTAAATTTTGTAAATTTAATAGATGTGGGAGATCCTGTTCTTGTAGCTAAGGAGTATGAAAACCAATGTGCTGACGAGGTAGTTTTTCTAGATATTACAGCCAGTTCAGATAATAGAGAAACTATTTACGATTTAGTTAAAAGAGCTGCCAAGGAACTGTCAATTCCTCTTACAATTGGTGGAGGAATAAGAACTATTGAGGATTTTAGAAAGATATTAAATTGTGGAGCAGATAAGGTATCTATTAATACCTCTGCAATTAAAAATCCTAATTTAATTAAGGAGGCAGCAGAGGAATTCGGCAGTCAGTGTGTAGTTGTAGCTATTGATGCAAAGCTTATAGATGGGAAATATAAGGTATTTGTTAAAGGCGGTAGAGAAGATACAGGGATTTTCCTGGAAGATTGGGTAAAACAGGTATCGGATTTAGGTGCTGGTGAAATCCTTTTAACTTCAATGGATGGTGACGGAACTTGCAAAGGTTATGATATACCTATGCTAAATGTAGTTTGTGACTTAGTGAATATTCCGGTAATTGCCAGTGGTGGTTGTGGAAGTATAAAAGACATAATTAATTGCTTCAAGGAAACTAAGTCAGATGCGGCTCTTGTGGCATCCCTATTCCATTTTGGAAAAGCTACTGTTTCGGAAGTTAAAGAAGAAATGATAAAGAATAATATACCAGCTAGGATTGTATAAATATAATTATTGGAGGAAAATAAATATGTTTGAAGATATAGTACCTAATTTTAAAGATAATGAACTCATTCCGGCTATTGTGCAGGATTATAGAACTAATCAAGTCCTTATGTTAGCTTATGTAAATCAGGAAAGTTTCGAAAAAATGAAAGAACTTGGAGAAACAGTTTTTTATTCAAGAAGTAGGAAAGAATTATGGCATAAAGGGGATACATCAGGTAATTTCCAGATTATAAAATCTATGGCAATTGATTGCGATGCTGATACTCTTTTAATAAAAGTAAAACAGATTGGTGGAGGTGCCTGTCATACAGGAACATATTCATGTTTTGGGGATAAAGAATTTTCACTTCCTGCACTATATGATACCATTGTTGATAGAGATGAACACCCAGTAGATAATTCTTATACAAATTATTTGCTAGAAAAGGGCATAGATAAGATTTGCAAAAAGGTGGGAGAAGAGGCAACAGAAACTGTAATTGCAGCTAAGAATTTAGACAAATATATAAAAGATAGTCAATTCCCAGCAGATGAAAATGATAAATACACATTTGAAAAAGATGAATTGATTGGAGAAATTGCAGACCTTGCTTTTCATACTTTCGTAATGATGTATGACAGAGGAATTACCCCAGAAGATGTACTTGGAAAACTTGATACTCGCCACAATAAAAGTGGAAATAAAAAAGTTGAGAATAAAAAGGGAGAGTATTAGATATAGAGGCTAACCTAACTAGAAGATAGTTATGGTTAGTCTTTTAAATTGTAAATTTTTGTTAATATTTTCATACATATACCATATTGTGTAGTTTGTCCTTTTGGAAATGTCTATATAATGTACCATAAGTGAAAAGACTTGTAATAACTTACAAATTTTTATATAATGAAAAGAAGTGTAATTAGAATAACTAAAAGAATAAAGGGTAGAGAGTTTCAGAATTTTATATGGTTGGAGGTATCTCATGAGTGGTTATAAAATAGATTTTAATTTACCTATACATGTTCATTTCATTGGAATTGGTGGTATAAGTATGAGTGGACTTGCAGAGGTTTTGTTAGATAGAGGATTTAAGGTTAGTGGTTCTGATGTAAGAGAAACTAATCATACTAAAAAATTAGCAGACAATGGTGCAAATATAATATATAAACAAGAGGCTTCTAATATTACAGAGGATATTGATTTAGTAGTTATTACAGCAGCTATACATGATGATAATCCTGAGTATATGGAAGCAATTAAAAAAGATATTCCAGTCCTTCAAAGATCTGAGCTTTTAGGTCAGATGATGGATCATTTTGATGTTCCTATAGCTATAGCAGGAACCCATGGAAAAACTACCACTACTTCTATTATTTCTCATGTATTATTAAATTCTCATCTTAATCCAACTATTTCAGTTGGAGGAGATTTAGATTTAATTGGAGGTAATATTCACGTAGGTGGTTCTGATATATTTCTTACAGAAGCTTGTGAATATCATAATAGCTTTTTGGATTTTAATCCTAAAATTTCAGTTATATTGAATGTAGATAATGATCACTTAGACTTTTTTGGTACAAAGGAAAAGGTAGTTGAAGCTTTTAAAAATTTTGCACATAGATTACCTAAGGATGGTCATTTAATAATTAATAGTGGAATTAAAGAAAAAGATGAGATTATAGAAGATTTAGATGCAGATGTAATTACTTATGGATTTGATAGTAGTAGTGATTATAGTGCTACTAATTTTATGTATGATGAAAATGGATATCCTTCTTTTGACTTCGTTAAACATGGAATGTTTATTAGGAGAATGGAATTAAGTGTTGTTGGACTTCACAACGTAAGTAATGCCCTTGTTGCAATTATAATTGGAGATTTATTAGGTCTTGACGGAGAAGAAGTAGCCAAAAGTATCAAAGAATACGGCGGAGTTCATAGACGTTTTGAGGAAAAAGGTACTGTAAATGGCTTTAGAGTAGTAGATGATTATGCTCATCATCCTACTGAAATTGGTGCAACTATTGAAGCTGCTCGTCATGTACACCATAATGAGTTGTGGATTGTTTTTCAACCTCATACTTATACTAGAACACAAGAACATTTTGACAATTTCGTAAAAGAACTAAGTAAGGCAGACCATGTTATTTTAGCGGAGATTTATGCTGCAAGAGAAACAGATACTTTAGGCATGTCCTCAAAATTATTATCAGATACAATTAAAGAGCAGGGCACTGATTCTATTTACTTTGAAAACTTTAAAGACATAGAAGATTATATCCTCAAAAATGTTCATAAAGGGGATTTGTTGATAACTATGGGAGCAGGAAATGTTGTAACTGTGGCAGATGATTTAATCAAATCTTGATTATCCACAGTATCCACATTTTTTATCAACAATTTCAAGGTTTTTTCTCCTTTTCAAGAGTTTTTTTGAGTGTTATAATTCCTATCTAGACAATTGAAATGGGGAGTAGTTATGAAGAAGATTAAATTAGCAAACAAAAAAATAGACGTTACAATTTTGCCTAATATTTTCATAGATAAATATATGAAAAATGCTAATGGTGAATTTATAAAAGTATATTTACTCCTTATGAGATACGGGGACGAAAATGCCCTATCTATAGATGAAATGGCTGATTTTTTAGAATGCACGGAAAAGGATGTTCTCCGTGCAATTTCTTACTGGAAAAATCTTGGACTTATAGAGGTTTCAGGAGGAAGCGGAATAGATGTAGCATCTAATGCCCCTGAGGAAAAGAAAAAGACTGAAGAAGCCACTGTAGTAAAAGAAGATTCTTATCTAGATATTAACGAATATAAAAATAAAAAAGAAATAAGTCAAATACTTCGTATAGCTGAAGCTTATATGGGTAAACCACTTTCTAGAAAAGAAACAGGTGAAATAATCTACTTTAAAGAAAACTTAGGTATGAGTCTTGACCTTATGGATTATCTTTTACAGTATTGTGTGGAAAGTAATCATAAAAACATAGATTATATTAAAAAAGTTGCAGAGAATTGGGCAAAGGAAGGCATATCCACAGAAGCGGAAGCAAAGGCTATGTCATTTGCATATAAAAATAAGAATCTAGCAGTTGCCAAGGCTTTTGGTTTATCTGTAGATAGACTTTCTCCGGCAGAAAGAGAACAACTGGAGAAATATATTATGACTTGGGAAGTTACATATAAGTTTAATATGGATATAATTTTAGAAGCAATTAATAGAACTATGACTCAGATTCATACACCTAGTTTTGAATATACAGATTCTATTTTAAGAAAATGGAAAAATGCAGGGGTAAAGACCTATTCTGATATTGAGAATTTAGATACTCTTCATTCAAAAAATACTAAAGAACAATATGATAAAAATGGAAATTTAAAAATAGGTATGGGTAAAGGAACTTTAGCATGTAATAATTTTAAAGGTTTAAATTATTCTGATGATGATTTGGATAAAAAGCTTTTGGACTTATAAATAGATAGGTGAAAAGATGATTCTTAGTAATGATAATTATAAATACATAATGGATATTTTCGATAAAAGGCGAATGGAAGATGAATATGACTTAAATCGTCGAAAAAAAGAAATTTATGAGAAAATTCCAAAGATACAGGAAATTGATAATTTTATTGTTGAGAAGAATGTAGAAAAAGCAAAGAGTCTAATTCTAGGCGATAAAAGTAAAGTACCTGATTTAGACTTAGAAGTGAAAGAAGCTAAAGATGAAAAGATTACATTATTGATTTCTAATGGTTTTTCAAAAGATTATATGGAAATTAAGTATGTTTGCCCTATTTGCAAAGATACTGGATATATTGGCAGTGAAAAATGTATCTGTTTTAAAAATGAAATAAACAAACTCTTATATAAAGATTCAAATTTAGCAGAGGTATTAAAAACTGATAATTTTGATTCTTTTAATTTAAATTATTATTCTGATAAATTGCAGGAAGGGGAAAAGATCAGTCCAAGAAAAAGGGCAGAAGATGCTTTCCTTAAGGCAAAAAGATATGTGTCTGATTTTGAAGAAAATCATGGCAATCTTCTTATTTGCGGAAGCCCCGGGACTGGTAAAACCTTTCTAACTCATTGTATAGCTAAAGAGATAATCGATAAGATGAATGTGGTTTTTTATAAAAGTTCATGGGAATTATTTGATATAATCAGAATTAATTCTTTTGGAAACAGCCTTGAAAAGCGTAATAATCCCTATGATATGATTTTTGAAGCCGACTTACTTATTATTGATGATTTAGGCTCTGAAGCTAATAACTCTCTTACAATTCCCGAATTATTTACAGTAGTAAACGAAAGACTTTTAAGTAAAAAGGCAACTATTATTTCTACTAATTTTATGCCTACTGGCCTTCGAAAGACATATCTTGATAGAATTTTTTCAAGGTTATCTAACGAGTATGATTTTATTTATTTAGTGGGTGATGATATTAGAGAAAAAATAAAGAAATGATTAAGTATTGATTTATGAACTTGACTATAAAAAACTTTTGTTTTAAGGTTATACAGTAAAAAACTTACATGTTAATTTATTTGGGAGGAAATTTAAAATGACTAAAGAGTTTACCACTCGAACTGACAGAGAATTTGGAACTATACCTGCTGGACCTCTTGCAATGATACCTATTAAAGGTTGCGATGAGATGGGGAAAAAGGTTGACGATTATCTTGTTAAATGGAGAAAAGAAGGAGGAAGTCAATTTAAACATGACATAGCTTTTCAGGGATATGAAAAGGATACCTTTATTATTCCATCTAGTGTTCCAAGATTTGGTTCTGGGGAAGCCAAGGGATTACTTTCAGAAAGTATCAGAGGAAAAGACGTTTTTATTTTAATTGATGTATGTAATTATAGCTTAACATATACTGTAAGCGGACATACTAATCATTATTCACCAGATGACCATTATCAGAATTTAAAGAGAATTATTTCTGCAATTGGTGGTAAAGCTAAAAGATTAACTGTTATTATGCCATTTTTATATGAAAGTCGTCAGCATAAAAAGTCAGGTAGAGAGTCTCTTGACTGTGCCGTTATGTTACAAGAACTTGTAGGTATGGGAGTAACCAATATCATTACATTTGATGCTCATGATCCTAGAGTTCAAAATGCAATTCCTTTAAGTGGATTTGAAACTGTTAGACCAACATATCAATTTGTAAAAGCACTTCTTCGTAATTTTAAAGATTTAACTATTGATGCTGACCATATGATGACTATTAGTCCGGATGAAGGTGCAACAGGACGTGCGATTTACTTAGCGAATATTTTAAATCTTGATATGGGTATGTTTTATAAGAGACGTGACTATACTAAGATTGTAGACGGTAGAAATCCAATTGTAGCTCATGAATTCTTAGGTTCTTCGGTTGAAGGAAAAGATGTAATTATTTTAGATGATATGATTTCTTCTGGAGATAGTATTATTGATGTTGCTAAACAATTAAAAGAACGTAAGGCAAACCGCATCTTTGCTTGTTCAACATTTGGGTTATTTACAAATGGGTTAGAAAAATTTGATGAAGCATACAATGAAGGTTTAATTACAGCAGTTTTAACTACTAATCTAATTTATCAAACTGAAGAATTATTAGCTCGTCCATGGTACATTAACTGTGATATGAGCAAATATATAGCACTTATTGTTGATACGATTAATCATGATGGTTCTATTGGGGATATTCTTATTCCAAATGCAAGAATTCAAAATATTGTAGAGAAGTATCAAAGAGGCGAAACGATTTAAATAAATTTTGTTTTTCATAATTTAATATGTATATATTAAAAAACTAGCTATGCATTTTGCATAGCTAGTTTTGGCTTACGAATAAAAAATAAATCCTATAATTTTGATTTGACAAGATATTTGACAATCTCTATTTACTATAAGTAGTTTTGGTTTACATAGAGATTGTTTAATTCAAATATTTAGAAATAACATCCCAGGCTTTGTCACTTCCTTGACCAAGAGACCAAGAAGCTCCACCTGCAAGATTGTATTTATCCACTAATTTTACCTTATATTCTATTGATTTACTATCTTCTAGCCATATTTTATAAGTTGCACCATTCTTTTCCCAAGAAGCATAATTAAGTTTTTTAGCATCATCCCAAGATAGGGTGCCACCATTTGTGGAAATGGTTTTTTCAGAGTCTTCCATTGAAAGAGCTTTACTACTTACACTTCCATTTTTTTCTTCCCAAAGTCTACTAAAGAAAGCGACACCACTTATAACTTGTGAGTTATCAACATCTTTAAGTGTGGCTTCTATACCGTCTTTAACATATCCATATGAACTAACAGGACCAGCCTGGGTACTACCGGCGAAATACTCATCATATCCCATTATTACAACATAATCCGCATAATTACCTTGTTCTTTTCTATTGTAGTGGGCATTATATTCTTTTGGAACATAATTATCTACAGAAAGAACTAAGTTATTATCTTTACAAGATACAGAAAGCTCTCTTATAAATTGAATATATGGTGCTGCACCTTTTTCTCCAACCATTTCAAAATCAAGATTAATACCATCGGCACCAATAGATGTGCACTCACTAACTACTGTACTAATTATTTTTTTACGATTTGAGGTTAATTTTAAGGTGTTATATGTTTCTGGGTTTGATTTAATTCCACCGTCAAAGTCTCTTAGGGTAGGCCAAACTTTTAATCCTTTTTGATGAGCAGTATTTACATAGCTTTTTGATGCTATTGAGGTTACGCCACCACTTGTATTTGCAAGGCTTAACCAAGTAGGGGCAATAACATTAATCCCTTTAGCCCCTCGAAGCCTAAAAACTAAATTATTATTAGCTGTAGTATTTGTAACATTATCCCAAACTAAATTTACTTTTTTATCTAAGAGATTATGTTCAAATACAGGCTTTTTAAAGTTTTTATTAGATGTAAAATATCCGTCACCATTTGAGGTATATTGACTTTTCTTAATATATCCTACAAATCCATTTGAGGTAGAAACTTTAGACCAATTAGTTTCATTATGTAAAATAACTACTTTTGCATCCTTCTTTAGTGTTGTAAGTATTGGACTTTTAATTCCTCCTAGTACTCGTACCGGAGCATCTTTTTTAATTGTTCCAAGAGAAACTTTAGAAGAACCATTTAAAATAACAACACGATTAGGATTGTTATATACTGAATATGTAATGTTGCTATACTGCTTAATGAAATCTAGAGCAACATAGAGAGTATTACCTTCTTTACGTGTGATAATGTAATTTGATGATTGCCTTGATAAGGAAACCATATAATCTTTAGTATTTAAACCTACTTGAATCTGTTCATCCGGTAAAGTATATAATAGTATTTGCTCTGTTTCGTCATAATAAAACCTGTTATTAATATCAGAAACTATTGTATCTATTGGAATATATATTTTACCATCAAAGAGTTTTCCCTTAGTTTTTAATACTTGGTTATTGGCAGTAATGGCAATTTCATTTTTATTTGAAACATTAAAATAGTTGTTTAGGTTGGCTTTTTCTTTAGTAGGGCTAAAATGGATAATGACAAAAGTGCCTAATGAAACTATTGCTACTAAAAATATAATTATAATTAATAAACATCCAATAGGGAATTTCTTTCTTTTCTTTCGTCTATGACTTCCATTTCTTCTACGTGTATGTGAAGTAGTTCTTTTAGATCTGTTACTAGATAAAGCGTCAAAATCTTGGGGTTCCAAAATTAAAGTACCTCCTAAATTGTAGTTGTTCTAGTTTTTTACTAAAACTGCTCTCTAGTATACCAAAAATAAAAGAATTAGTCATTTGTAATCGTACATTTTTAATTAAATATTTAGATATGGGATATTTCTAGTGGCGAATTAAATGACAAGAATAGAAGATGTCCGTGAGTTGAGAAGAGATAATCTCTCATATAGTAGCTTATACCTTTAATCATATGGGCATTAAGAATCTGCTCGATATTGGCAGGTATTCCATTAATGCAAAAGGTCACCCCATTTCGTTTGTAATTGGTAAGCTCTAATTTAAGATTATCAAAATTAGATATGTATCCATCCATTAAAATATGTCCTCCAAAATGCTGTGAGGAAGGTAATAAATCATACCAAAAGGTGGATATCTGCTGTGATATTGCAAATATAAGGTGTGAATATTTCTAAAGTAAATGTATAGTATATTAACAAGAAGATAATTTCAATAGTAAGTGCATAAGAAGCAGTTTTCGGTGATTAAAATTACATAATCGGTGAATAAGTGGTTCTAAAAGCCAAGTATTTTTTATATAATTTCATTTCGTAAAGGTAAAATGAAGTTATTTTACTATAAATTAATATATGGAAGATATTTATTTGTTGAGAGAATTTATCCTTTGTAGTATAATATTTTGTATGGAAACTCAGATAAAAAAAGTTGATAAAAATAATATTTCAGATTATATTAAAGTATTTCAAGAGGCAGGAGATTTGATTAAATCCGGTGAATTAGTTGCCTTTCCTACAGAAACAGTTTATGGGTTAGGAGCTGATGCCTTAAACCCATTGGCTTCAAAAAAGATATATTCTGCTAAGGGACGTCCTTCGGATAATCCCTTAATTGTCCATATTTCCGATAAAAATGATTTAGATACAATTGCATATAAAGATTCTGAAAAAGTAGATAAAATTATTGAGGCATTTTGGCCGGGACCACTTACTATAATTTTAAATAAAAAAGAATTAGTTCCTATGGAGACAACAGGAGGCTTATCTACTGTTGCTATTCGTATGCCAAGTAACATTGTGGCACGAAAGCTTATTGAATTTAGCGGTGGATTTATAGCTGCACCAAGTGCAAATACATCAGGTCGTCCAAGTCCCACATTAGCAAAATTCGTTTTTGAAGATATGGAAGGAAAAATTCCTCTTATTATTGATGGAGGAAGTTGTGAAATAGGTTTAGAGTCTACGATTTTAGATTTAACTACTGAAGTTCCCAGTGTTTTGCGTCCCGGAGGAATTACAAGGGAGCAGATAGAAGAAGTTATTGGCAAGGTTTCCTTGGATTTACCTAAGTCAGAAAATGAAGATTTTCATCCTAAAGCACCGGGTATGAAATATAAGCATTATGCTCCTAAAGCTGAACTTTATATAATTGATGGAGAAGATAAAAAAGTCTTAGATTATATGTTAAAAAGCTTAGATAAAGGTGAAAAAGTCGGCAAAAAGATTGGTATTATTACTACAATCGAGAATAAAGATTATCTTAAATCAGGAGTAGTAAAAATAGTTGGCACTAAAGAAGATGAAAGTCTGGTTGCAGCTTCATTATTTCGAGTTTTAAGAGAATTTGATGATGAAGGAGTAGATTTCATTCTAAGCCCCTCATTTGCAAATGTTGGAATTGGTGTTGCAATAATGAATCGTCTTAAAAAAGCAGCCGGTAATAAAATAATTCAAGTATAGTAGATAACCCCTTACCTATTGGTAAGAAAAATAAAATCATCATGGAGGAAGAACGATGTCAAAAGTATATGTTATGGATCATCCTGTAGTTAGACATAAAATCGACTACATTAGAAGAAAGGAAGTTGGAACTAAAGATTTTAGACAGATTGTTGGAGAGATAGCATCATTTATGTGTTATGAGGCTACTAAAGATTTAAAGCTTAAGGATGTTAGAATTGAAACACCTATTGCTTCAATGATTGGTAAAGAACTTAGTGGAAGAAAACTTGCTATTGTACCAATTCTTAGAGCAGGATTAGGTATGGTTGATGGTATGCTAAATATGATTCCATCAGCTAAAGTTGGACATATTGGACTTTATAGAGATCCAGAAACATTTCAACCTGTAGAATATTATTGTAAACTTCCTGCAGATATTAGTGAAAGAGAAGTTTTTGTAGTAGATCCAATGCTTGCAACTGGAGGATCAAGTGTAGCAGCTATTTCTATGTTAAAAGAAAAGGGAGCAGATCATATTAGATTTATGTGTATCATAGCCGCACCTGAAGGAGTAGCCCTTATGCAGAAAGAACATCCGGATGTAGATATTTATATTGGTGCGTTAGATGAGAAATTAAATGAGCATAAATATATTATTCCAGGTCTTGGAGATGCGGGAGATCGTATATTTGGAACTAAATAGTATATGAAGTTAAAATTGAGTTTGGAAAAGTGCATTCTTATCTGAATTAAAGATAGTTGATAATTTAAAAAGGATTTAGTATTTAGTTGGGAGGAACATTATGAGCGATAAGAGAAAAGATTATATTTCTTGGGATGAATATTTTATGAGTGTTGCTATTTTATCTGGTTTGCGTTCAAAAGATCCTAATTCTCAAGTTGGATGTTGTATAGTAAGTCAGGATAATAAAATATTATCTATGGGATATAATGGTTTACCAAGAGGTTGTTCAGATGATGAATTCCCTTGGTGTCGTGAGGGAGATCCTCTTGATACTAAATATGTTTATGTAGTTCATAGTGAATTAAATGCTATTTTAAATTATAGAGGTGGAAGTCTTGAAGGTGCAAAGTTATATGTATCTCTTTTCCCTTGTAATGAATGTGCTAAAGCAATTATTCAAGCCGGCATAAAGGAAATAGTATATGATTGCAATAAATATGCAGATACTCCGTCAGTTTTAGCTTCTATGAGACTATTAGATGCTGCAGGAGTAAGATATCATCAGTATCATAGAACAGGAAGAAAGATTGAATTTGAGATATAATCTATATGGATTTCTGGAGTAGATTTTTAAATGAGTAGTTTCATTTGTTTTAAAATTAAAGAATAAAAGATTATGATAGAGTTGGTAGTTTTGGGCTATTAACTCTATTTTTGTG
>JAISGP010000050.1 GCA_031263035.1 Lachnospiraceae bacterium
ATAATTGTAGGTCTTCCATGTGGGCAGTGATATGGATTATCTAATGTTATAAGCCCCGAAATAATTGTCTTCATCTCTTCTTCGGAAACATTCATATTGCCTTTTACTGCAGCTTTACAAGATAATGATGCAATCTTTTCATCAATTAAATCAGGGCTTAGATTTCTATCAATCTCATCAGAAAGTAAATCTAGCATTTCTATAAACAGCTCCTTCTTAGATATTCCAAAAAGATTGTCCGGGATTGCAGTTATAGCATATGTTCTTGGACCATAATCTTCAATTTCAAAACCAATTCTAGTGAAAACATTTTTAAATTCATTCAAGACCTGTTCTTCACTAATAGTTAGAGTAAGAACAATTGGAGGGCTTAAATATTGGGAAATATATTCCCTTGTTTTCATTGAATTTAAGGTTTTTTCATATAAAATTCTCTCATGAGCAGCATGTTGATCTATTATATAAAGTTGATCCTTAAATTCAATTAACCAATATGTTTTAAACAATTGACCAATAAATTTATATTCTACTAAATTTTCTTTTTTTAACAAGGTATCTTCAAATAAAGTTTCTTGAACACCTTCTCTATATTTATCTAAGTCTACTTCTTTATTTAAAGAACTAACTTCTTCCTCATTATTAAGGATATTGTTATTTGGGATTTCTTCCTTTTCTTCAAATATATCTTCATCTTTGTCTAGGCTTTTTTCATCTTTTACTTCATTTTCTTCTTTTACTTTTTCTTGATGATATGATAAAACTCTTTTTCTCATTTCATCCATAAAATAATCTAAACCTGATAAAACGCCGCCATCATTATTAGGCTCATTGGTTTTTTGAGGATAATTTGTAAAAACTTTTGAAACAGTATTATCTTCTTCATCTTTGGAAAGAACTGTATTCCCATCTGAATTGGATTTATAGGGTATATTAGTTAATTCCGGTATTATTTTATTTGATTTTGGTTCTTTGTCATTATCTTTTTTATATTCTACTTCTTTATTTTCTAATACTACTTCTTCAATATCTTCTCTTTTGCTAAGTGCCTTATTAACTATTTCATATACTATATTATAAATATTTACTTGCTTGCTAAATCGAACTTCCATCTTAGTAGGATGAACATTTACATCTACAGTTTCAGGATTTATATAAATATTTAATACACAAAAAGGATAACGATGTTGCATAGAAAAATCCTTATATGCATCTTCAATTCCTTTTTCAATTATTCCGTTCTTAATATATCTTCCATTGACAAAAAGAGTTTCAAAATTTCTATTTCCTCTAGAAATAACTGGTTTTCCAATATATCCTTCTATATGAATATCATTTATATTTTTATCAACATAAAGAAGATTTTCATAAATCTCTTTACCATAAATATTATATATAACATCATCAAGCTTTCCATTGCCAGATGTTTCAAGTTTTACACTATTATTACTGATAAGCTTAAAAGAGGTGTTAGGGTTTGATAAAGCCAGCCTGGTAATTATATCACTAATATGGTTGTATTCTGTCATACCAGATTTTAAGAACTTTTTTCTAACGGGAACATTAAAAAACAAATCTTCTACATCAAATATTGTTCCATCATTTGCACCAATATCAGAAATATCTTTTTCTGTTCCCCCAAGTATATTATATTCAGTGCCATACTCATCTTCTTTAGTCTTAGTAATTACAGAAACTCTTGAAACTGCCGCAATACTGCTTAATGCTTCACCTCTAAATCCAAGAGAGTGTATTGCAAATAAATCAGATGCATCAGTTATTTTACTTGTTGCATGACGTAAAAATGCTGTACTAATCTGACTCTTTGGTATTCCCCTACCATTATCAGTAATACGAATACTTTCCTTACCACCATCTATTATTTCTACAGTAATGGAAGTGGCACCTGCGTCAATAGAATTTTCAACCAATTCCTTAACTATTGAAGCAGGTCTTTCAATTACTTCCCCTGCCGCAATTTTATCTATAGTTTTTTGATCAAGAACATGTATTTCTGACATAGTTTCACCTTTTACCAACGGTTTTTAAGTTTATTTTGCAATTCATATAGGGTATTTAAAGCTTCAATTGGAGTAAGTTCCGATAAATTTAAATCCTCTAATTCTTTTAATACATCATCATCTTTTATAGTATCAAATAATGACATTTGTTGTAATTCTAAATCGTCTAATTTCTTTATTTTCTTTTTGGACTGCTTATCACTGGCAATTTCATGTACAGTTGCTGTAATATCTGCTTCACTAAGCTCTGTAACCAATTCTTTAGCCCTATTTAATACTATTTCAGGTACACCGGCTAGTTTCGCAACTTGAATACCATAACTTTTATCTGCTCCACCTTTAACGATTTTTCTAAGGAATACAATATCGTCCCCATTTTCATTAACTGCAATACAGTAATTATTAACATTTTCAATTTTACCTTCTAGTTCAGTTAATTCATGATAATGAGTTGCAAATAAAGTTTTAGCTCCTAAAAATTTGGAATTTGCAATATATTCTACTACTGCCCAAGCAATACTTAAACCATCAAATGTAGAAGTTCCTCGACCAATTTCATCTAAAATTAATAAACTCTTACTTGTGGCATTTTTAAGAATATTTGCCACTTCTGTCATCTCAACCATAAAAGTACTTTGACCTGAAGCTAAATCGTCAGAGGCACCAACCCTTGTAAATATTGCATCAACTATACCAATATTAGCTGACGAGGCAGGCACAAAGGAACCTATTTGACTCATAAGTACAATTAATGCAGTTTGTCTCATATATGTGGATTTACCTGCCATATTTGGACCTGTAATAATTGAAAGTCTTTTCTTTTTATCATCTAAATATGTATCATTAGAAATAAAACTACCATGAGTTAGCATCTTCTCTACTACAGGATGTCTACCACCTTTTATATCAATAACACCGTTTTCGTTAATTTTGGGTCTAACATAGTTATTTTTAGTAGCCACATGAGAAAGGGATATTATACAATCTAAAAATCCAATAGCATCTGCCGTTTTTTGAATTCTACCTATATTTTGATTAATGATTTCTCTGAC
>JAISGP010000090.1 GCA_031263035.1 Lachnospiraceae bacterium
TTTAAGAATGGAATTATAGCTGGGGTAAAGTTTTATCCGGTACTTCATGAAACAAAAAGTTTAAATTTCCCAGTGTGTGGAATGTCAGATTCAATGCCATATAAGGCTACTAAGTATAGTAATTTAACACCAACCATGACAGATGATTTTACTCGAGAATTTTTGAAAGTATTTGACGAGGCATATAAAGAATTTAAGCCGGATATAATAGTATGTCACCATCTGTATCTTCTTACTGCAATAATTAGGGCAAATTATCCAAATGATAAGATTTATGGAATATGCCATGGTACTGACTTAAGACAATTTAAAAAGACTGATTTGCGTAGAGATTTTATATATGAAAATATAAAAAGGTTAGATAGGATATTTGCACTACATATTCAGCAAAAGGAAGATATTATAGAAACATTTAATGTAGAGGAAAAAAAAATTACTGTAATTGGTGTGGGATATAATGAGAAGATTTTTAATACAAAAGAAGATAAAAAGGGTCTAAACCCAGAAGATAATAGTAAGCTACGTTTAATATTTGCAGGGAAGATTTGCGAGAAAAAAGGCGTAAAAAGTCTAATTAAGTCTTTAAAATATTTGAAGACTAAACCTGAGGATTTCAAGCTGGTTCTAGCCGGAGGAGTGGGCTCCAAGGAAGAATATAATTCGATTTATAATCTTGCCTTGAATAGTGGATTTGATATAGAATTTCTTGGGAAACTTTCTCAAGAAAAACTAGCAGAAGAATATAGAAAAAGTGATATATTTATTTTGCCATCTTTTTTTGAAGGACTACCTTTAGTTGTAATTGAAGCAATTGCCTGTGGTTTATCTGTTGTAGTTACAGATTTACCGGGAGTAAGAGTTTGGTTAAATCATATGCTTCCAGATGCAAATATAAAATATGTCTCATTACCTAAAATGTCTAATGTAGATGAGGTTTTAGAAGAAGATTTAGTAAATTTTGAAAAGGAACTTGCCAAAAATATAGATAGTATCTGCCTTGAAGTTAAGGCAGGAAAGAATGGAAATATTCAAAACAAGATACAAGATGAATTAAAAAATATTACATGGGAAAATATCGCAAGACAGGTTTTGAAGTAAAAAGAGAAAATAATTTGAATATAGTAGAAAGAAAAAATCTTCAATGGTATAGTATGTCAAGATGAAAATATGTTTTTGAGATTGGAGAAATATTCTATGAATTGTATAGTAGCAGTAGATAAGAACTGGGCTATTGGAAAAGATAATAAGCTTTTAGTAAGTATTCCTAACGATATGAAATTTTTTAGAGAAACCACAAAAGGTAAGGTGGTAATTATGGGAAGAAAAACTCTTGAATCTTTTCCGGGACAGAAACCTTTACCTAATAGAGTAAATATTGTTATTACAAGGGATATGGACTATAAAAAAGAAGGTACTGTAATTGTACATTCTATAGAAGAAGCTATGGAAAAGGTTGAGGAATATAAAAGTGATGATGTATTTGTTATAGGTGGAGCAAGTATTTATAGAGATATGTTGCAATTCTGCCACACAGCTTATGTAACGAAGATTGATGCAGCCTATGATGCAGATACTTATTTTCCAAATTTAGATGAACTTTCTAATTGGAAGCTTGAGAAAGAAAGTGAAGAGCAGACATATTTTGATGTAGAATATGTATTTGCGACATATACTAATGATAAAGTTAGTTTATATGAATAGATTTTCAAGATAATGAGTAATTATGGATATTTAACTGATAACTAAGTTGCAATTATTTTTAATCAAATGACATTTATGTATGGTAGTAGATATTTTTGCTTTGATAACCATTTTCGGCAAATAAGTTTTGATTTTATTTGCAAATGAAAGGAGATAGGATATGGCATACGCTGATAAGGTTTTTATAGATATGTGTAGAGATATTATTGATAATGGAACGGATACTAAGGGAGAGAAAGTTCGTCCTCATTGGGAAGACGGAACCCCTGCTTACACAATTAAAAAGTTTGGTGTTGTAAATCGTTATGATTTACGAAAAGAATTTCCGGCTCTTACTCTTCGAAAAACTGGTATAAAAAGTTGTACTGATGAGTTGCTTTGGATTTGGCAGAAAAAATCTAACAATATTAAAGATTTGCATAGTCATATTTGGGATTCTTGGGCAGATGAGAATGGTTCTATAGGAAAAGCTTATGGATATCAGATGAGTGTGAAACATCAGTATAAAGAAGGAATGTTTGACCAAGTTGATAGAGTTCTCTATGACTTGAAAAATAATCCATATTCAAGAAGAATAATGACTAATATCTATAACTATGAAGATTTACATGAGATGGCTTTATATCCTTGTGCTTATAGCATGACTTTTAATGTGACTAAAAGACCTGGGGAAGATAAGCTTACTTTAAATGGGATTTTAAATCAAAGATCTAATGATGTTCTTGCTGCAAATAATTGGAATGTATGCCAATATGCGGTTTTACTTCATATGTTTGCACAGGTAAGTGATATGGATGTGGGAGAATTTGTTCATGTAATAGCAGATGCTCATATTTATGATAGACATGTGGAGATGATTGAAGAATTAATCAGTAGAGAACCTCTCCCTGCACCAAAGTTTTGGTTAAATCCAGATGTGAAAGACTTTTATGAATTTACAAGAGATGATGTAAAATTAATAGATTATAATACTCATGAGCAGATAAAGGGAATTCCTGTAGCAGTGTAAAATATAGTTTGATTAAAAATGAGAAGTAATTTTATTATGATAAAACATAAATATAAAATTAGTTTAGGTGAATTAATTAAACTATTGGAAGTCTAGGTTGATATGTGATATAACGAACTTTTGGCAAGGAGTATAGGAAATTAATTGATTTAGATGGATTATAAATAATAATTCTGAGGGATAAAGATGGCTAGTTATGAAGACTTCGCTTTGGTCTATGACCAGTTTATGGACAATATTTCATATGAGGAATGGGCTAAGTTTATTATCGGACAACTTAAAAAAGAACATATTAATGAGGGTATTGTCCTAGATTTGGCTTGTGGTACTGGGATTTTAACAGAACTTTTATCAGAAAGTGGCTATGACATGATAGGAGTTGATTCTTCAGAAGAGATGCTTTCTATTGCTAGGGAAAAGCAAATGGAAGCAGGGAAGACTGATATTCTTTATCTTGAGCAGGATATTAGAAGTTTTGAGTTATATGGCACAGTTAAAGCTATTGTTTGCGTATGTGATAGCCTTAACTATATAACTAAAAAGGATGAATTATTTAAAGTTTTTTCTTTAGTGAAGAATTATTTGGATCCAGATGGAATATTTATTTTCGATATTAATTCAGAGTATAAATATGAAAAGATACTAGGCGATAATACATTTGCAGAATCAAGAGAAGATTGTGCTTTTATTTGGGATAATTTCTACGATGAAGATACAAAGATTAATGAATATGATTTGACTTTATTTATAAAGGAAGATGATACATTTGCAAGAAGTGTAGAAACTCATCTGGAAAGAGCCTATTCATTAGATGAGATTTATAGCCTTTTAGGAAAGGCTGAATTGGAGGTACTTGCAATTTATGATGATTATTCAAGGGATTATGTTACTAGAAAAAGTGAAAGAATAACATTTGTAGTGAAGAATATAAATGACGAAAGAAAGATGAAGTTATTGGAAAATCAATAATAAAAAGGTATAAGTGTTAATATATATTTATTTGAGTAATATAGCAAATTTTTTGAAACGACTATACTATATTTTAGAGAACAATAGTTGGAATAGAATAGTTTTTGGATTTATTCTAATTTAGATTAAACAATTATTTTGATAAAGAGTAATTAAGATTGGAAGAATATGAGTGATTATATAGTTAGAGCTATAGCTGATAATGGGAATATAAGGGCATTTGCAAGCCTTACTACGGACACTGTAGAAGAAGCTAGATGTCGTCATAAGTCCAGCCCTGTGGCTACGAAGGCTTTGGGAAGGCTACTTACTGCTGCTGGTATAATGGGCGATATGATGAAGGGTGAGGATGATTTGCTAACTCTAATTATTCGTGGGAAAGGTCCTCTTGAAGGAATTACAGTTACAGCAGATAGTAAGGCAGATGTAAAAGGATATGCCTATGTACCAGATATTACACTGCCAGAAAGAGATGGAGAAGTTGATGTATCAGGTGTAATAGGTGAAGGAACATTTCAGGTTATAATGGATTTGGGATTAAAAGAGCCTTATGTCTCTACTATAAATTTGGTTAACAGTCAGATAGATACAGATATTGCCTATTATTATAGTAGTTCAGAACAGATTCCATCAGCAGTTTCTTTAGATGTTTGTTTGGATAGTTCTGGAAAAGTAGTGGCAGCAGGAGGATTTTTTATTCAATTAATGCCATTTGCAGACACTAGCTTAATAGATAAGATAAATGAAAAGATACAAGAATTGCCAAAGTTAAGTTTACTTTTGGAGATGGGTAAAACCCCAGAAGATATATTAAACATGATTTTAGGGGATATGGATTTGGAAATTACCCAGAAGGTGCCTACAAGATTTTTCTGTAATTGTAGTAAAGAAAGAGTGGCATCAGCAATTATTAGTATTGGCAAAAAGGATTTAGAAGAGATAATTAAAGATAATGAGCCAATAGAAGTTAAATGTGATTTCTGTAGTACGTATTATAATTATTCTGTAGAAGATTTAAAAGAATTATATAATCAGGCGAAATAATTAGTTAGCTTATATACGCCTTTGAAGTTAAGTAGAGATAGAAGTTTATTTATTAAAAAAGATAGATTAAAATTAGATATGAATTTAAAGTATTATATTTTTTTAAAGTAATTTAATCTTTAAAGTGTAAATTATAATAAAAAGAAAAATTATTTAGGATTGGGGATTGTATGAAAGATGGATTTATAAAAGTGGCTGCAGTTACGCCTAAAATGAAGGTTAGTGATGTTGAATATAATGTAGAACAGATTAAGATTTCAATTTCTGAAGCTGTAGAAAGAGGAGCTAAGGTTATAGTTTTTCCTGAACTTGCAATTACAGGTTATACTTGCGGCGATCTTTTTCTTCAAGATTTATTAATAGAAAAAGCATATGAAGGTTTGCGAGATATAGAAAGATACACTGATAATATGGATGCAATTATATTTATTGGTGCGCCTATCAAATTTAGAGGAAAGCTATACAATACTTCAGTAGCAATTTCAAAAGGAAGTATTCTTGGAATTAATTGTAAAAAGAATATTCCTAATTATTCTGAATATTATGAAAAAAGATGGTTTGATACTTGGAAAGGTAATGAAGAATTGATTTCCCTTAGTGACTTTGGAGTGGATTATGAACACAGTGGGGAATTTACAGAACTTGATGAGCCAGTTTATAATGAAGATTTAGATGAAGAAGTTGAGGCAATCCTTGTTGATGAAGACGACAACGACGACTTCGCACCTATTGGTGATAATATCCTGTATAAATGCGGAAATTATCCCGAATTAATTATTGGTTCTGAGATTTGCGAGGACCTCTGGGCACCGGATACTCCATCAACAAAGGCAGCACTTTTTGGAGCTACTGTAATTGTAAATAGTTCTGCAAGCAATGAGGTTATAGGTAAGGCAGAGTATAGACGACAGTTAATCAAAAGTACATCTGCTAGGCTTAATGCCTGTTACATCTATGCCAATCCTTGTGAAGGAGAGTCTACTACTGATGTGGTTTATGGTGGACATAATATTATAGCTGAGAATGGAACTATACTCGGTGAAAGTCATAGATTTAGCACTGGTATTATATATGCTGATTTAGACTTAAAACGTATATCTTTTGAAAGACAAAAAAATACATCTTTTCAATTAAATAAAAACTTTAATGAAATTGAGCTACAAACTTTTAATTTAAATGTGGAAGATACTAGGTTAGATAGACATTTTCCAAGATTTCCATTTGTACCACAAGAAGCTGAAAAACGCGTGGAACGTTGCGAAGAGATTCTTACAATTCAGGCAATGGGATTAAAAGAAAGGGTGCTTCATACAAATACTAAGACTGTTGTTATAGGTATTTCAGGTGGACTTGATTCAACCCTTGCCCTTTTAGTGTGTGTTAGAGCTTTTGATTTAGCCGGTAGGGATAGGAAGGGCATTCTTACTGTAACTATGCCAGCCTTTGGAACTACAGATAGAACTTACAATAATGCAGTAAATCTTGCAAAAATCTTGGGAGTTACTTTTAAAGAAGTTAATATAAAAAATGCTGTTAATCTTCATTTTAAAGATATTGGACATAAAGATGATGTATACGATGTTACCTATGAAAATTCACAAGCCCGTGAGAGAACTCAAGTACTTATGGACCTTGCAAATGAAACAGGTGGATTTGTTGTAGGTACCGGAGATTTGTCAGAAATGGCACTAGGCTGGGCAACATATAATGGGGACCATATGTCAATGTATGCTGTAAATGTAAGTATTCCAAAAACATTGGTTCGTCATCTTGTGGCAACATTTGCAGAAGTCTATGCAAAAGGGAAAGAAGGAGAAGCTTTAAAGAAGGTTCTTATGGATGTGCTCGATACACCAGTTAGCCCAGAGCTGTTACCGGTTGATGAAAATGGGCAGATGACTCAGATTACAGAAGACCATGTAGGACCTTATGAACTTCATGATTTCTTTTTGTATTATTTCCTTAGACAATCATATAGACCAAGAAAGATTTATAGAATTGCAAAGGATACATTTGCAGGAATTTATGATGAAGAAACTATTCTCAAATGGCTTAAAGTATTTATTAGAAGATTTTTCTCTCAACAGTTTAAACGTTCTTGTCTTCCTGATGGACCTAAGGTAGGAACTGTTGCTATAAGCCCAAGAGGAGACCTTAGAATGCCAAGTGATGCAGTGTCAAAATTGTGGTTGGCGGATTTAGAAAACGTATAACCAGATTTATTACTTATATATCTAGATAAATATTTTTAGTTCTTCTGAATTATGCAATAATAGTTGAATAAGATATAAAGATATGATATATTTCTTTGAGAAAAAGGATAAATAATTTCCTATGTGAATATGAAACCCCAGAGATTTATCTGGGGTTTTCTATGGTTATTATTTGTAGAAAAAAAAATATATTAGAAAGAAAAAATATGAGTGACTTAGATAAAAATGTTTTAAAAGAAATAGAAAAAAGACGTACATTTGCGATTATATCTCATCCCGATGCAGGTAAAACCACTTTAACGGAGAAGTTCTTGCTTTATGGTGGGCAAATTCAAAATGCAGGTTCAGTTAAGGGAAAAGCTACAAGTAAACATGCTGTGTCTGACTGGATGGAGATAGAAAAGGAAAGAGGTATCAGTGTTACTTCTTCAGTTCTTCAGTTTGAGTATGATAATTATTGCATAAATATTTTGGATACTCCAGGGCATCAGGACTTTTCCGAAGATACATATAGAACTCTTATGGCAGCAGATTCTGCGGTAATGGTTATTGATGGTTCTAAGGGTGTCGAGGCACAGACTAGAAAACTTTTTAAGGTTTGCGTTATGCGTGGTATTCCTATTTTTACATTTATCAATAAAATGGATAGAGATGCCATGGATACATTTGAGCTTCTAGATGATATTGAAAATGAATTAGGGATTTCAACTTGTCCTATAAATTGGCCAATAGGTTCCGGAAAGAAATTTCGAGGTGTTTATGACAGAGAGCATAAACAGGTAGAGGTCTTTTCTGATACAGAAAAAGGAACGAAAATGGGTGAAGTTAATATCAAAGATATTGATGATCCAGAGATTACTTGGCTTTTAGATGAAGAGCAAAAGATAAAATTAAGTGATGATATAGAGCTTATAGATGGGGCTGGTTCTGATTTTAATATGGAACTTGTAAATAAGGGAAAACAGACTCCTGTATTTTTTGGTTCTGCTTTGACGAATTTTGGTGTTGAAACATTTCTACAACATTTTCTTTCTATGACAAGTGAGCCTTTGTCTAGAAATTCTGACAAGGGAGAAATTAATCCTGTTGAATTTCCGGATTTTAGTGGTTTTGTCTTTAAAATACAAGCAAATATGAACAAAAATCATCGTGATAGAATTGCATTTATGAGAATTGTTTCCGGAGAATTTGATGCAGGTATGGAAGTATATCATGTTCAAGGTAATAAGAATGTAAAATTATCTGTACCTATAACTATGATGGCTACCAAAAGACATATAGTAGAAAAAGCTTATGCCGGAGATATTATTGGGCTTTTTGACCCGGGAATTTATTCTATTGGTGATACTTTATTAAAATCAAAGGATAAATTTGAATTTGAAGGTATTCCAACATTTGCACCGGAACATTTTGCAAGAGTTCGTCAAGTAGATACTATGAAGAGAAAACAATTTGTAAAAGGTGTTGAACAGATTGCTCAAGAAGGAGCAATTCAGATTTTCCAAGAATACCAAACAGGTATGGAAGAGATAATCGTTGGAGTTGTAGGTGTTCTTCAATTTGATGTATTAAAGTATCGACTTGAAAATGAATATAATGTTGAAATTAGAATGGAAAATCTTCCATTTGAACATATTAGATGGATTGATGAAAGTCCTGTTCCAGTTGAGAAAATTACTGGAACTTCAGATATGAAGAGAGTAAAAGATATGAAAGGGCGTCCTCTTTTATTATTTGCCCATGACTGGAGTATTAGAATGGTTGAAGAAAGAAATGAAGGGCTTGTATTAAGCGATTTTGCAAAGTAAAGAAATTTAAATTGTTATAATCATGGGAACATTTTTTTGATTGAAAATGTTAAGAAGCAATATTGTATTATTTCAAGGTATATAATCTGATTTTGAGTTATTATATTAATTTCGTTGTAGTAAAAGTGATAGGTATTTATTTTCTATTATGAGAGGGATTTTTTATAACTCTAATTTATCAAATTGCTGTGTAAGTTATAATATGTTTGGGTATTTTTTTGAGATAATCGTGAAGTTCTATGATATAATTATCAAGAAATTAATTAAAATAAAGATGGAGAATAGATTGATGAAAAAAGAAATAGTACTTACTGGAGATAGACCAACTGGAAAGTTACATATTGGACATTATGTAGGAAGCCTTAAAAACCGTGTCCTTATGCAAAATGAGGGCAAATATGAGATGTTTATATTTATGGCAGATATGCAAGCCCTTACTGACCATGCAAAAGATCCTAAGTTAATTCGTACTAGTGTTACTGATGTGGCTTTGGATTACTTGGCATGTGGTATCGACCCTACGAAATCTACTATTTTTATTCAATCGCAAATCCCAGAGTTATCTGACTTAACTATGTACTATATGAATTTAGTTACTTTAGCTAGATTAGAAAGAAATCCAACTGTTAAAACGGAAATAAAACAGAAAGATTTTGGAATGAGTATACCTGTTGGATTTTTAAACTATCCAATTAGTCAGGCTTCGGATATTACTGCATTTAAAGCAAAATATGTTCCAGTAGGTGAGGATCAACTACCTATGCTTGAACAAGCAAGAGAAATAGTACATAGCTTTAATCGAACATATAATACTGATGTACTTGTTGAACCGGAAGCAATTTTACCTCCTAAAGAAGCAGGACGTCTTCCCGGAATTGATGGAAATGCTAAGATGAGTAAATCATTAGATAATGCCATCTACTTAGCTGACGATTATGCTACTCTTAAGAAAAAAGTCATGAGTATGTATACAGATCCGGAACATATTAGAATTGAAGATCCAGGTCATGTAGAAGGAAATATGGTTTTTCATTATTTAGATGTATTTGGAAAAGATAAGGTTAAAATTCAGGAAATGAAAGACCACTACATGGCAGGTGGTCTTGGTGATGTTAAAGTTAAAAAATACCTTTTAGAAGTATTAGAAGAAGAACTTGGACCAATAAGAGAAAGAAGAATAGAATTTGCAAAGGATATTGGAGAAGTTCATCGTATGCTGAAAGTAGGAAGCGAGAAAGCAAGAGCAGTTGCAGCACAGACATTAGATGAATGTAAGACAGCTATGGGGATTAATTATTTTAAGAATTAAGTTGTTGGTTAGTAATTTAGAAATAATATAATAGTCAGGAAGAATAGTATGTTTGAAATGATGTTTTTGAACTTCTCATAATTAATATAATATTTGGTTCGTAACATAGTTTTAATTAAAAAGTTTTGATGAAATGAAAAATCTTGATAATCCTAAGTGGATGGGTTATCAAGATTTTTTTTGTATGGTCGTTTATTTTTAGTTTAATATAACGGGTTATCAAAAAATACACTTTGTATAAAAATAAGTATATTAAATTTCTGTTTAATTATAAACATTGTATATAGGTTTACCGAAAGTTTAATCGAGAATAAAGAAATACTGTATAGTTGCTAGAAGTTTTCAAGAAACCTTGCAGCTTAAGACTAATTTAAATAATATAAATTCCTTAATCATTATTGATTATGTTATTAACATATTATAAACTTATAAAATCTTGTTTTAAAATTAAAACAGTTACAGGGGGACTAGCAATGAAAGATTTTATAAAGGAATTTGATATAACTAACGGGAAAAATGAATTTAGGAAAATTTTAAAAAGTTTAATGGTGTTTTTGCTTATATTTGCAATTATTTTACCATGTGTTTTAAAAGAGAAAATTGAAATTAAAGCAGCTGCCGGGGAAGGTAAAATTTCATATTCAATAGATTATAATAATGGTAATCCTGAAAAGTGGACATTTTCTAATGTTTCTGTAGGAGCTGTTCCAAGTGGTTATCAAGGATATTCTTCTATAAGTATTATGTATCCTAAAAAATTTAAATTGAATTATAATACCCCAACTGGATGGAATATCTATACTTCGGGAAATGCAAATGTAGATTATAAAAGTATATCCATAAATTTTAGTAATGAAAATAGTACTAATATTGAAAACTTTTTTTCTAGTAGCAGTACATATTTTACTTTATTGGCAACAGGAGATTATCCAAATAGTGCTGATGCAAAAGTTCAGGTAACTTTAGATACTATTTCCACAGCTCAATATATTGATAATAAGGGTAATCCTCATTGGTATAAATGTGTTCCTAATACTGTTACATGGTATCAAGCTTTTAATAGAGCAAGAGATATGGAATATAAGGGATTACATGGATATCTTGCAACAATAACTAGTATTGAAGAGCAATATTTTATATTTAATACTATTTCAAATTCATCAGGATGGCTTGGTGGAACCAAGGGAGATTTTAAAGATGAAAATGGCAAATTACACATGATATCTGAATTCAAGACAGGTAAAATTTCTGAAGATATAAGTAAATATCCTTATTCTTCTTCTGATCCTAATAAGAAATGGTATTGGTATTGGGCGGATGGACCTGAAAGGGGTACAGTGTTTTATGAAGGTGCTTTGTATAAAAGCAATAATGGAGAAAAGGGAAAAATGAGAGATGGTGTTTTTAGCTTTTTTTCCAATAATGATACGTTTGATAAATATAAAGACAATCCAATTCAATTGCCAATACTTTATAGTGGAGAGCCCAATATAGCTTATGAGAACTGTTTACAATTTGCACAAGTTTCCTACACTAGAAGATATGCTTCATGGAATAATCTTGCTGCAGATGATCCATCTGTTGAAAGTTTTTATGTAGAATTTTCAGGAACAGCCAGTGATTTAAAAAGTAGTTCTGTGTTTGAATCTCCGGTATACATTCCGGTACCGGTAAAAGTAAGTTTTGATATACAAAATAGTGATTATACTTCGGCTATTTCTGATCAAACAATTCCAAATGGAGATGAAGCAACGAATCCAACTGTTGGAGTGTTAGTTCCGGGTACTATATATCCTCAATATGGTGGAAAGAAATTTACAGGCTGGTTTACTGATTCTGGGGCAACTAAACCTTATGATTTCACTTCAAAAGTAACTCAGGACTTGACTCTTTATGGAGGATGGAAAACAATACATACAATTAGTGCCAGTTCAGGAGTTCATGGTTCTCTGGATAAAATCGGTAATATTGAAGTGGAAGATGGAAGTTCACTAACTATAAATATGATTCCTGATACAGGTTATCATCCATCAGAAGTAATTGTAGATGGCAGCGATATAGGTCAAGTTATGACTTATACATTTGCAAATATTACAGCCAATCACTCTATAGATGTAAATTTTATTGCAAATAATATTGTTGTGAAAGTTAATAAAGATGGCAACCCATGGCAACAAAGTGGTAAAAATCTTGCATTGCATGATGTAAATAAACCAGCGGGTTCAGGAAATATAGCTTTAAATGCGAATTCAGATAATACTTATAGCACAAGCATTGTTCCTAATGGAACATATGATGTATTTGAAGGAAATAAACATACTGGGAAGCAAGTTGTAGTTGATAATAATTCACCTAGTCCAGAAATTATTAATTATTATACATTTACTTCCAGTGCTGGAGTAGGAGGAAGTATAACAGGAACTAGTTCAGGGGCTATTTTATTACCTGGAGAACAAGTTACTGTCTTAGCTAATGCTGAAAACCATTATTCATGGAATAATTGGAGCTTAACAGGTGATGGAGCAAGTTTTCTATCATTGGTAGATTTAAGCAACCAAACATTAAGTTTTAAAATGCCAGAAGGAGCTGTACATGCATCTGTAGCATTTACTCACAAAACTTGGAAGATAAATACATTTGCAGGACCAAATGGCTCTGTATCTCCTGACGGTGAAACAACTATGTTTGACGGAACAGATTTACCTATTACCATAACTCCTGACACTGGATATCATGTGGAAAAAGTCCTTGTGGATGGATTTAACCTTGGGAAGCTTTATAATTATACATTTGCAAATATAACTGCAAATGGAATTCTTCAGGCAGAATTTACGCCAAATGTGGTTAAAGTAGAAGTAACAAAAGATGGGAAGATTTGGGGAAATAGCGGAAAAAGAATTTATTTGCACTTAGCAGGAGATGAAAATGCCACACCAATAGAATTAGAAGTGAATTCCAATAATGCAAATGGAAATGGTTACATAACAAAGACTGTTCCTAACGGAATATATGAGATTTATGACGGAGACGTGGACACTGGGGAAACTGTAACAGTTATGAATAATAATCCAGATACAGTTGAAGTAAGCCTTTATGTAATCACAACCACTGCCGGAAAGAATGGGGAGATAATCTCTAAAGATAGTAAACTAAATCCTTTAGAAGGGAAAAATCGTTATAATAATCTTAAGTTTTCTGAAAATGAAACTGGAAAAGATGGGAATGTCAGTAAAACGATTAAGTTCAGCAACAATCGACTTCTTAAGAATATTAGTAATGAAATCCTAATTCTTAAAGGCTTTAGTCAAAGCTTTGATATTGTGCCGGGAAAGGGATATTACGTAGATAAGGTATACGTAAATGGCAAATATGCCGGATATGAAACCTCATATAGATTTGATAATATTCAACAATCTCAAACATTAGAGGCCACATTCATGTCAGAAAAACAAGACTCTGACGGTGATGGTGTACCAGACTATTTAGAACGTATAAGAGGCACTGACCCATATAAAGCACCGGTTGTAAGAACTACAAAAACGACTACTACGGCAACAACAATGGTTACAAACTCTAAAAAATCTAAAGTGAAAACTGGAGATACGAATAAAACGTTGCTCATGGGGATTATGTTTATAGGTTCTTTGATGGTGATGGTGTTTGGATGGTGTTGGAAGAGGAAGAAAAGAGGGAGATAGATAAAAGGGTAATTAAATGCATTTGAAATTATCAAAAAATATATTTTGTAGAAAATTAAATTTCTGTATACTTATAAATATTGCATATGGGTTTACCGAAAGTTTAATTGAGTATAAAGAAAAATTGCTTAGTTATAAGAAAATTTCAAGAAACCTTGTAGTTTAATACTAAGTTTAATAATATAAATTCATCAATTTCCATTGATTATGTTTTTAACATATTATAAACTTATAAAATCTTGTTTTAAAATTAAAACATCTACAGGGGGACTAGCGATGAAAGATTTTATAAGAAATTTTGGGACTACTAATGAAAAAATTGGACCTAAGAGAACTTTGAAAAGAGTAGTGGTGTTTTTGCTTATATTTGCAATTCTTATACCATTTGTTTTAAAAGAGAAGATTGAAATCAACGCTGCACCTGCGGCGGGACAAATATCATATTCTATTAAATATAATAGTGGTAGTACAGAAAAGTGGACCTTTCAAAATGTTGCAGTCGGAGCAGTACCAAGTGGATTTAGTGGATATTCATCTATTAATATCTTATATCCTAAGAAATTTACTTTTAAATATAGTACACCAAGTGGTTGGGATATACGTAAATCTGGTTCTAATTATAGCGATTACGATAGTATCTCTATACATTTTAATAACCAAAATCCAACCAATATCCGAAATTTTTTTACTAGTGCAAATACCTATTTTGTTTTAGTGAAAGCTAAAGATTATCCTATACATACAAATGCTAAAGTTCAGATAACTTTAGAAACTTCAGCAGTAGCACAGTACATAGATCCAAAAGGTAATCCACATTGGTATCAAAGGGTTCCAGATAGTAATAGTAATTGGTTTCAAGCTTTTAATAAGGCAAGAAGAATGTCTCATAATGGTATAAAAGGACATTTAGCAACAATAACTAGTATTGAAGAACAGGTATTTGTTTATAAATCAATTTCTTCATCTCCTGGGTGGCTTGGAGGCACTAGAGCTATATATAAAAATGGTAGTTTTATTTCAACAACAAAATCTGGTAATATTTCTGAAAATGTAAATGATTATGAATATGGTAAATCTGCTAATAAATGGTATTGGGCAGATGGACCAGATGCAGGAACAGTGTTTTATAATTCCCGTACTCATAATTCAACAAATGGACCTGTAACTAATGTTTTTAACTTTTTCTCAAATGGAGATACTTATACAAATTATTATTCAACGTATAGTTCGGAATTTGAATTCAAAAATTATCCTCAAGAACCAAATGGAATGACTGATGGTAAATCATCATCAGAAAGTTGTCTCCAATTTGCACAATTAGAAATAAATAAATATGGCACTTTTCAGTATGCAACATGGAATGACCTTCATCCTGATTATAAAGGAGATTCTTTGCAATGTTTTTATGTTGAATTCACAGGTGCACCCAAAGATTTAATTGGAAGTTATACTTTTAAATCACCTGTATTTATCCCATTGCCAATTAAGGTAGATTTTAAAATACAAAATAGTTTATATAGTACAAGTCTTTCTACTCAAGAACTTTTTATTGGCGATAAGGTAAGTAATCCAACTACAAATTTAGTACCGGGAACTGTGTACTCTCAGTATGGAAATAAAAAGTTTTTAGGCTGGTTTATAGATGCAGCTGCAACTAAACCTTATGATTTCAACGCCCTTGTAACAGATACTTCCACTAGTTTTACACTATATGGAGGCTGGAAACAGATGCACACCATTGATGCAAGCTATGGTCTTCATGGTTCATTAGATCAAAATGGTAGTATCCTTGTAGCAGAAGGAGATTCTTTAACTATTAACATGTTGCCTGATACTGGTTATCATCCGTCAGAAGTACTTGTAGACGGAAATGATGTTGGCTCGGTTATGTCTTATACATTTGCAAATGTTACTACAGATCATACTATAAATGTAAATTTTGTTGCCAATGATGTTATAGTAAAAGTAGATAAAGATGGTAATCCATGGTCAAATAGTGGTAAGAATCTTATATTACATGATACAAATGCACAAAGTGGAACGGGAAATATAGCTTTAAGTGCAAATGCGGATAATAGTTATGGAGCAAGCATTATTCCTAATGGAACATATGAGGTATTAGAGGGAAATAAAGATACTGGAAAACATGTTGTAGTTAATGATAATTCACCGGTTGCTACAGTTGTAAATTACTATACATTTACATCAAGTGCCGGAGAAGGTGGAGATATAACTGGTACTTCTAGTGGAAGTATTTTCCTTCCAGGAGAGCAAGTAACAGTTGGAGCAGATGTTTTTCCACATTATTCTTGGAATACATGGACTTTAACCGGTACCGGTGCTTCAAGCCTTTCCTTAGTAGATACAAGTAAACAGACTATTAGTTTTTCAATGCCGGAAGGAGCAGTTAATGCAGCTGCATCATTTATTCATATTACGTGGAAAATAAATACATTTGCAGGACCAAATGGCTCTGTGTCACCAGATGGTGAAACAACTATGTTTGACGGAACAGATTTACCTATTACCATAACTCCTGACACTGGATATCATGTGGAAAAAGTCCTTGTGGATGGATTTAACCTTGGAGAGCTTTATAACTATACATTTGCAAATATAACTGCAAATGGAATTCTTCAGGCAGAATTTACGCCAAATGTGGTTAAAGTAGAAGTAACAAAAGATGGAAAGATTTGGGCAAATAGCGGAAAAAGAATTTATTTGCACTTAGCAGGAGATGAAAGTGCCACACCAATTGAATTAGAAGTGGACACTGACAGTGCAAATGGAAATGGTTACATAACAAAGACTGTTCCTAACGGAATATATGAGATTTATGACGGAGATGTGGACACTGGGGAAACTGTAACAGTTCTTAACAATAATCCAGATTCAGTTGAAGTAAGCCTTTACGTAATCACAACTACTGCCGGAAAGAATGGGGAGATAATCTCTAAAGATAGTAAACTAAATCCTTTAGAAGGGAAAAATCGTTATAATAGTTTTAAGGCTTCTGGAAATGAAATTGGAAAAGATGGGAATGTCAGTAAAACGATTAAGTTTAGCAACAATCGACTTCTTAAGAATATTAGTAATGAAATCCTAATTCTTAAAGGCTTTAGTCAAAGCTTTGATATTGTGCCGGGAAGGGGATATTACGTAGATAAGGTATACGTAAATGGCAAATATTCCGGATATGAAACCTCATATAGATTTGATAATATTCAACAATCTCAAACATTAGAGGCGACCTTCATGTCAGAAAAACAAGACTCTGACGGTGATGGTGTACCAGATTATCTGGAACGTATAAGAGGCACTGACCCATATAAAGCACCGCTTGTAAGAACTACAAAAAAGACTACGACGGCAACAACTACGATGACTACAACGGTTACAAACTCTAAAAAAACTAAAGTGAAAACTGGAGATATAAATAAAACATTGCCCATGGGGATTATGTTTTTAGGTTCTTTGATGGTGATTGTGTTTGGTGGGTGTTGGAAGAGGAAGAAGAGAGGAAGATAGGTAAAAGGGTAATTAAAAGAGAAGTGTATTTTATTTAAGGGACGGACATGATAAGCGTTTGATGTTATATATATAAAATAATAGAAAAAAGCAAGGCTGTATAAAACGGCTTTGCTTTTTTTGTAAAGGAAATTAGTTAATATAGGTGTACCATATTTTACACATATAGTTTGATTGTTTTAAATCAATATAGTATAATAAATTATTAGGAAATGATTAAAAGAGATGTAAGATAGAAAAATCATTTATGAGAAAATATTTAAATGAATTGACTAAAAACACTTGCAACAAAAACGTAAAAACGTTATAATGCTTAAAACGAAAAAGCGTTTTATTTAAAAGTGGAGGTGTAATATGCTTATAGATTTTAAAATGAAGAATTTTCGCTCTTTTAAAGATATGACTGAATTTTCAATGGAAACTGGTAGGTATATTAGAAAGCATAAATCTAATGTAATAGAGTCTAAGGGGATGAAGCTTTTAAAGTCAGCTGTGCTTTTTGGCGGAAATGCTAATGGGAAGACAAACTTAATAAGTGCGTTACTTATGTTACAGACTTTAGTTTTAAGACCAACTGCAATGGACTCACAAAAGTTACCTATGGATACATTTGCACATAAAAAAGGAAATACGGAATTTGAGATTAGTTTTATTGCTAATAAAATAATATTTGATTATCAAGTAATATATAATGAAAATGAATATGTTTATGAATGTTTAAAGGCAGATAATGATATTATTTTTGAAAGGAAAAAACAGGAGTTTATCTTTATACCTAAACAACTTGAACTAATCAAGGGAAATATTCGAAAAAATCAAAATTTACTTTTTTTTGCACAAGCTAATAATGTAAGTATAGCTCAAACTGCCATTTTGTGGTTTTTAAATGATATAATATATGTTAATACAGAAGCAATTCCTAATACAATGTTTAGTGCTATAAATAACAAAGAATTTAAAGCTAAATATTTAAGATTTCTACGAGCAGCAGATTTTAATATTGTAGATGTTGAAGTTAGAGAAAAGAAAGTTCCACAGTTTGGTTTACAAATACCATTTGGAGTAGTAGAAGGTACAGATAATGGTACATTAAATGATCAAATAGCTTATAGAACTGTTTATGAAGTATATAATACTTATAAATCAGAAAATGATACCTTTCCAATCAATTTTGGACAAGAATCTTCGGGAACTAAAGCATTTATGTTTCTTGCCCTTTATATTTTACATAACGAAAACACAGGTAAATTGCTTTTAATTGATGAATTTGATAGATCTTTACATATTGAGTTAGCGCAAGCACTTCTGGATGTATTTAATAATGAAAAACAATGCAATCAATTTTTACTAACTACTCACGAGCTTTCTCTAATGGATTATAATTTAAGACAAGATCAAATCTGGTTTGCTGAAAAAAAACAGTATGGTGAATCTGAACTATTCTCGATTTATGATTTTGATGATGAAGCACTAAAAAGAAGTGATTTTGGCTATAAAAAACGTTACCTTGAAGGAAGATTTGGAGCTTCTCAAATTGTAAATACATCTATACTTTTAGAAGTTATGGAGGATTCAAGAAACATATGAAATAAAAAGAATTGATTTTGATTTTTTTGAAGGCGAGATTTAAAATATTATAAAATAAAGAAAGGACTTGATGCATGGGATTTTTAGAAAATTTAAGGAAAAACAATCAATATCCAATTATTTTTATTGGCTCTGGTATTACTAAGAGATACTTTAAGAGCACACCTACATGGGATAGTTTGCTTCATATGATTTGGGATGAAGTAAATCCTAATGTCAGTTATTTAGTTAGATATAATGAGCTTAATAAGCAGTTTAATAAAGATACATTTGAAATATATACAACTTTAGCGGACGAATTAGAGGATTATTTTGATACAGCCTTTTTTAGTGGAGATATTCAACTAAAAGATTTGTTACCAGAGGATGCTCATAATAACCATATTTCTCCTTTTAGAAGAAAGATTGCCGAGATTTATTCAAGTATTGAGATTAATACTGATATGAAACATGAATTAAAATCATTTGGTGAAATGCTTGGAAAAGCTAGATTCATAGTTACTACTAATTACGATACTTTTATTGAAAAGGAACTAAATAATGCAATAAAGGTTAGAGTAGGAAATAAGGGGTTATTCGAACCCGCTGGTGATTTAAATGAATTATATAAAATTCATGGTTCAATAAAAGAGCCTAATTCTATTATGATTACTAGTGAAGATTATGAAATAATGAAGAGAACTTCTGCTATTGTGAATGCAAAATTATTAAGTGCATTAACTGAATCGCCAATAATATTTTTTGGCTACTCATTATCTGATAGAAATATTCAAACTTTATTAAAAGATTTATCTGATAATATGCCGTTTGATATAGAAAAAGCGGCTGGAAGAATAGGTGTAGTTGAATATAAAGCAGGTAAAGAGGATTCACTTGAAGTTATTAGTGGAGATTTTGGAGTTCATTTTACGAAGATTGAAACGGATAATTTTGAAAAAGTCTATTCAAGTATATTGGAAATTGACCAAGGATTTTCTCCATTAGAAATCTCTAAATATAAAAATGCTCTTAAACAGATTATAGATATTAAAGGGGAAGAAGGTAAATTAAAGCAAGTTTTAACTTCATTTGTGAATTTAGAGAAATTACCCAAGGAATTACAAGAAAGTAATCTTGTAGTTGCACTTGGGGATAAGAGATACATATATAAATTCCCAGATTATGTAGATTATATAAAAGCTTATTTTTCTAAAGATAATAAAATGCCTAAAGAAATTGCATTAAAATTTATATTATCTTTTGCCCCTAATTCAACATTACCAGTGTCTAAATATTTAAATGTTGATTTAAACTTTTTGGAATTAAGTGAACATAATGTAGATAAATTGAATAGAAGATTAAAACAATTTTCTTCTCTTGACAGCATCAAAAAAACAATAAATGTTCCGAAAGTGATTGAAGAAAAAATGGCTACTTATGATTTTAAAACAGCAGTCGAAATATTGAAAAAGGAAGACGATGTTAAGGCTTCTGTTAAGATTGCATATTTTATTGAGCATATTGAAGAGATAGACGCAGAAAAATTAATATATTATATACTTGATACTCAGTCAGACGTTTTTATAAAAGATACAAATACAAGAAAATTATTTATGGCTTATAGTTTGCATACTGAAACAATTGTTGAAAAAATATAAAGAAAAAAGCCACAACCACAGGTAACCCTGCGTGTGGCTTAATCTCCTTTTGACAAAACATCTTGGGTAACCCCAAATGTTTTTTGCTGAACTTATGATAACAATTATTTGTGGATAAAATATGAATTTGAGATGAACGATGAAGAATATTACTTTTGTTTTTAATGATTAAATAAAGAGATAGTTTTTAAATATTGAAAACTAGTTGGAGAAACAGGATTAACCAGTAAGGCTATTTGCAATATCCTTACAGGAATTAAGCCAGATACGTTTAATCATTTTAAGGAAAATCCTGAGGAGTTTATCTTACGAACTGCCAATATAATTAATGAACAAAAGGCAACTACAATTGTTCAAAATATCTCATATAACAAGTTAAATAAGGTTTATGATACTTCCATATTTACAGAGCCAGATTTGAAGGCAAGTTTAGGTAACAATGCAATGGAATCTAGTAGAAGTCTATATGATTATGTGGTTTATGACTCCACTAATGAAAAGAATTTTGCTACGGAACTAGAAAAACATACTGATGAAGTTGAGGTGTATGTAAAACTACCAAGAGGTTTTTATATAAATACTCCAGTTGGACACTATAATCCTGATTGGGCAATAGCCTTTTATGAAGATAAAGTAAAACATATTTATTTCGTTGCCGAGACCAAAGGCAATATGTCCAGTATGGAACTTAGAGATATTGAAAAAGCTAAAAAGGCTTGTGCAAAGAAGCACTTTGAGACTTTGAGTAGAGAGATTGAAGATGGAGCAGGTGGTAAAGGTAAAGTTGTGTATGATATAGTGGATAGTTATGAGAAACTGTGGGAGATAGTAGGGGAGTAGGAATGAGATTTAATAATGTTTTTAATGAATATAAAAGAATAGTTATGCTAGAGAAAGAAAAAAAGCCAAAGCGTAGTAAATGTTTATTATATGAAAAGGTATTTACGATTGTTTTCGCTGTATCATTTATTGCAAGTGTAATATTTACTGTTCTTGCACTTTTAGTAAAAAATCAAGTATATTATAACTGGCTTTATATATGTTCTGGATTAATGTTAGCTGAAATTGTTGCATTTGTTATAGCAGATAATAACAATAATAGAAAGAATATTAATGAAATTAACAATAAAGAACTTATGAAATCAAACAAAAGAATCCTTGAAATTAAACTTATTTTAAAAAAATTCTCTTTAGATTTTCAAAATGAGCATACTATAGATAAATTAATTTCCCAAGCGGAAGAAAATAAGTTAAATTTACAAAAGAATAATCATATGAAAGATATGAAAATTATTATTTCAACGATACTAACTCAAGTGATGCTTTCTGGTTTAAATAATATTTTTAAAGGTAAAGTTGATAAAAAATCCATTTTGGTATTTTCTTTTGTCCTATTATTATCATTTGCCGCTATTGTAATAAAGAAATATATAGATATAATAGTAGCACTTTTTCAGAGTAAATATCCTAATGATATTTCTTATTATAACGAGTTTATTTATGATTTAAAGCAATTAAAGGATTTTAATTTATAATGAACTAAACATATAAAAATGCAGTATAAATAAAAAGACTAATATGGAAATAAATGATAAGTAAAATTCATACTATTGTTTTGGATTAAAGAAATTTAATTATTTTAAATTATGGAGTAGAAATGGGAAAAGGATATTTATTTCATTGTGATAATTGTCACTATACTTTTGAAGCAAATCTGGGAATTGGCTTTTTATTTCTAGCTGTTTATAAAAATACAATAAAAGAAATACAAAAAGGAAAATATGGAATTAAAATAAAAGATTTTTTATTGGATTATAAGGATGCTGCAATATCATGTGAACAAGTACTCTTTCAATGTGAAAACTGTAATAGTTTAGATAGTGGATTGGATTTATCAATGTATTTGCCTGATTTAAAATATGAGAAAAAGCTAACTAATATTTATGACTATCATCTAGATTTTGAGTTAAAATCAAAATATAAATTGTATAGCAAGTATCCTCATCTCTGTAAAAAATGTGGTTCTACAATGACTATATATAATGAAGATGAATTAGAAGAGTTAATTAGTCAAAATAAATTTCAATGTCCAGTTTGTAATAAAGAACTGGAAGTTTCATTATCTCTTATGTGGGATTAGAATTGTGGGAGATAGTAACTACAAATTAAAAGAAAAGAGGTTTAAATTTGAATATTTTAAAAGATAAAATTAGCAAAGAAAAATTATTGGAATACAATAAATATTTTTCGTATATGGTTAAAGGTGTTCTTGATATAGAAAAAGAACTAGTAGCAATAAATGCTGACCTTCATTCAGATTTAGAAGAATTATTACTTGATAATGGCTCAGATAATAGAAATCTTTATGGATTTAATATATTATTTGATGATTTTGAAATAGAATATGATTCTATAATTAACATTCCAAGAAATAGAGATTTGGGTTATCCAAGAGGTGGAAGGACAGTAATGAATCAAGATATAAGAAATAAAATGGAGGAAATAATAAAAAAATGGATCGAAATTTAAATTGGAATAATATGTCAATAGGAACTCAACTTCTGAATGTTGGAAGCGAGGTAGCAAGGGCTATTAAATTTAAAAATAAAAATAATTCAAATGCTATGTATGATTTTTATAATAAAGCAGTGGAGTTATTACAAAGAAGTAAAGTTGACCCAAAAAATAAAAAAAGAATATCAGAATTGGATTTATATTCAGAAGAACTTTTTGATTTTTTCATAGGTGATAACATATATAAGAATACTGACGAATCTATAATGAAAACTTATAATGAGTTTATGTAAAGAGTTAAAATTGTTAAAAGTTAAGTAAAAGTCAGAAATAAAAAGCATTAGAAATATATGTATTATATTTTTGATTTTGGTAAATAGAGACTGAAGAAGGAAGATATAATATTTCCCATTTTCTATCTTTATAGTTGACTATTTTAATTAAAAATGTTATTATTCACTAAAAATAAATATATATGTTAAAAACGGTGAATGACTAAAATGGAAAAATTATTAGAATATCTAAAAACAGTATATAAAGATGGTGAACCTATATTTTTATCAGATATAAAAATAGAAGGGGTTTCTTATGATACATTAAAACATCAGATAAAAGAGCTTTGTGATAGAGATAAGCTAAAAAGATTTGATAAGGGTATATATTATTTGCCCAAGAAGACGATACTAAAATCAGGCTTTCATTTATCGCCAGATGAAGTTGCAGATTATAAATATATATCACGTTTTAAAAATGTGATGGGGTATTATTCAGGTTTAACATTTGCAAATGCAATAGGTGTTACAACCCAAGTACCTGTTAAGCAAGAAATTGTTACAAATGAAACTACAGCTTTAGTTAAAGATATAAAAATTAAAAATTTAAAATATAAAGTAAGAAAATCGAAAACTCATATAGACAAAGATAATGTTCAAATACTTCAATTATTAGATTTTATTAAAGACATGGATTATCTTTGTGATGAAGAGAATGAAAATAATTATGTTTATATTAGTGATTATATAAAAAAGATTAAAGTGAAAAGAAAAGATGTTGATAAGTATATAAGTTTATTTCCAACTAGAATATATAAAAATATATATGAAATGAGGTTAGATAATGTATTTGCATAATAATAAGTCTCTTTTCAAGTCAGTAATTAAAGGAATAAATGAAACAACTTCTTATCCTTCAGCAATTATTGAAAAAGACTATTATGTTTCATTAATTCTTAAAATGTTGTCCGAAATGAATGATAAAGTTGTTTTTAAAGGCGGTACGTCTTTATCTAAGGCGTATCATGTAATTGGTAGATTTTCTGAAGATATAGATATAACATTTACAGAACATATTGGTGAAGCAAGAAGGAAGAAGCTTAAATACAATATTATGAAGGTAATTGCAGATACTTTAGGATTAGAAATATCAAATTGGGATTATATTCAAAGTGACAGAGATTTAAATGAATATCTTATGGTTTATAAACCAAGTTCAAATTTAATAATTCAGGCTGTGCAACCTGTTATAAAAGTTGAAACGTCACTTAGCTCCTATTCATTTCCTGTAAACATGATGCCCATTTCTAGTTATGTTTACGAATATCTTATTGCAAATGATGAGAAAGATATAATTTCAAAATATAACTTAGAACCTTTTAATATGAAAGTTCAATCCTTAGAAAGAACATATATCGATAAAGTATTTGCAATATGCGATTATTATATAAATGGTAAAAGTACGCGTTTATCACGTCATCTTTATGACCTGTTTAAAATTCAGGGTAAAATTAATTTTAATGATGAGTTTAAAGCTTTAATAAATGAAGTAAGAATTCATAGAAGAAAAATGGGGAGTAAGATTTGTCCTTCTGCTCAAGATGGGGTTTCGATTAATGCTATTTTAGATAATATAACTCGGGAAGATTATTATAAAGAGGATTTCTTAAGTGTAACAGAAACTCTTATAAATGAAGAAGTAGGTTATGATGAAGTAAGGGATAATCTTCAAAAAATAATAGAGCAAGACTATTTTTAACTAAACAATTTTGCTTTTATTAAAAAGTTAGATAATTTAAACCAGCAAATATAATATGAATGAAGTTAGTTATAAGATAATATATAAATTATTAAAAATATAAGATGAAGAGGGGATTATGGCAATTCAATATGATTTGAAAAAAGAGGATATACTTAAAGCTATGGAGTTTATTGATGAGCATGGGGTACCAAAGCAGAATAAAAGTTTAGAATATGAACTTGTTTTCGAAAATGGAAGAAATTATCCGCCGAAATATACTGTTGCTGTTGCAAATCATTTATTAACTGGTGATGAAATAGATACTAGTTTATTTAATGCTATTGAAGCTAAAACTTTAATAGAAAAATTAGGCTTTGACATAGAGCAAAAACAAGTAAAATATGAGTTAGTTATAACTGCAGATAGTGTTACTTCAACTGATGAAAGATTTACGATGAATGATCTTGGATTAGGAGATAATTATAGACCGTTAAATGTATATTTTAAGAAAAAAGATGATGATAAAATCTTCAGAATTCGTAATAAAGGTGAGCAAAAAATATCTAATCAAACATTGCCACGGCTTGCATGTCAAGTTTTTGAAAAACAGTTAAAGCATTTATCTGTCGAAGCAAAAGAGCAATTTCCTATTACCAGATATAGACTAAATTCTGAAATAATACGAGGCATTTTTCCAAGTATTGATGAATATAGAGAATATCATAATTCTATTGAAAGTGTAGTTTACAAATATGATAATGGTAGACAATTTGTGTTGTATTGTTGGAATATTTTTTCAACCATTGTTTTTGTGCAAGAGTGTCTTAAACGATTTGGTGATGTTGATGATGAGTTTGTTCTCATTTATAGAGATAAGGAAATAAAAGAGGCGATAGAAAATAAAGTTCAATATGAGCCCAATTCTGAAGATGAAAGTAAAGGTTATTTAAACCAATACTCTTACGATTTAATTAAATCAAAGAATATAATTTTTCGAGGTGCACCTGGAACAGGTAAAACATATCTTGCAAAACAAGTCGCAGCGGATATTATTAGTGACGGATATGTTGATGATTATACGCTTTTAACAGAAGAACAGAAAAAGCAAGTAGAATTTGTTCAATTTCATCCTAGTTACGATTATTCTGATTTTGTTGAGGGTTTACGTCCAATGTTTAATGAAGATGGAACTATGGGTTTTCAGTTAGAAGATGGAATATTTACGAAGTTTATTAAGAAGGCTCAGGATAATTATGACAACTCAAAGAAAAGTAAAGATATAATTGAAAATGAGTTATCTACAAATGACTTATTAAATGAATATTTTTCTGATATAGAATTTGGTATAGATGAATTTTGCATAGCCCGTGGAACAAAGTTTTATATAATGAGTGTTGATGAAAAACATATTAATATATCTATACCTGAAAATCCTACGATTAAAACACTAACTTTAAATAAAATGGAATTATTAAGTATGTTGAAATCTGGAAAAGAATTCAATAAGGTTAAAGATGTAACAGATTTTTTTAATAAACAAAATGGAACACAAGGGTATTCTTATGATTTGGCTTTATTTAAAGATTTGAAATCAAAAAAAATAAAAGCTAAAAGGAGAGTTGTAGAACAAGAACAATTAAAACCATTTATTTTTATAATAGATGAAATTAATCGAGGTGAAATATCGAAAATATTTGGTGAACTTTTTTTTGCAATAGATCCCGATTATCGTGGAATAGCAGGTGAAGTCTCAACTCAATATGCAAATCTTCATGAAAATCTTGAAAAGAAATTTTCCATTCCTGAGAATGTTTATATTATTGGTACTATGAATGATATTGATCGATCAGTTGATACGTTTGATTTTGCAATGAGACGACGTTTTAGATTTGTTGAAATAAAAGCAGAAGATACTTTAGATATGTTAGAATGTTTAGGTGATGAACTGAAAGAGGAGGCAATCAGCCGAATGATGGCTTTAAATAGTGAAATATCTAAGGTAGATGAGTTGAATGAAAACTACCAAATTGGTGCATCATATTTTAAGAAATTAGATAAGGTAAATTTTGAGCAGTTATGGAATGATTATTTATTGCCATTACTTCAGGATTATGTTCGAGGCTTATATGATGAAAATGGTATTTTAAAGAAATTTGCAAATGCTTATGGTTATTTTTCTATAGTAACAGGGGATAATAATGAAATTAATGAGAGTTAAAGATAATTCTTCTATTTTAAAAGAAGAATTTGAACCTGTAAAAAATTTAGTAAAAAAGATTTCAGATAAAACTTTGGAAGAACTTGAAAAAGAAAATTTATTTGTGTTTCCAGAGTTATTAAAGAATTCTGACGATATAATAAAAGATCAGATGATATTGCAAAGTGTTAATTCAAAATATATTTTGAGTAATGTAATGGGTTTTTTAGGATATGGTAATGAACGTTTAGATATTACATCAAGGTTTGATGAGAGTAGACAAGATTTCTTTCTTCAGTATTTATTGGGAAAAGTTATGGATATGCCTAACATTGTTGAATTAAATACAAATGTTAATAGCGAGAATAGACTTTTAAATTTGCTTATTTTTTTGTTTCCGTATTATTTAAAGTTAGCAATGAGAAAAGGTAGTTATAAAACATATATTTATAATGAGTACAATGATGAAAATATTAAAGGAACAATAGATGTTTCACGTCATATTAAAATCAATACACCTTTTGTTGGGAATATAGCATATAAAAAACGTGAATTTTCATACGATAATTATGTAATGGAATTAGTTCGTCATACAATTGAATTTATAAGACATAAGCCTTACGGTCAAAACTTGCTTCAAAAAGTAAAAGATGAAGTTAGTTCTGTAATATTAGCTACAAATAATTATGCAAGTTATAACAAAAACAAAATAATTCAATTAAATAAAAAGAAACCATTATCTCATGCATATTATCATGAATATCGTTCTTTACAGAGAATATGTATTCTAATTTTAAAAGAAGAAAAGTACCAGATTGGTTTAGGAACAAATCAACTTTATGGTATTCTTTTTGATGGAGCATGGTTATGGGAAGAATATGTTAATTCACTTATTAAAAACAGATTTTATCACCCTATGAATAAGGGACGACAGGGTGCTCAAAGGTTGTTTTCAACAAATAGTAGTAAGGTTGGATTGATTTATCCTGATTTTATTAGTAAAGATATCAAGAATAGAATAATAGTAGACGCAAAATATAAACCTATTAGTAATATTGGAAATAAAGACTATTTACAAGTACTTGCTTACATGTTTCGCTTTAATTCTAAGAAAGGGATGTATTTATATCCAGAAAAAAGTGATGAAGATGATTTGATATTAAAGTTAAACAAGGGAACTACCTATGAAAATAATGTTAGCGTAAATGATGATATAACAATTATTAAATGTGGGTTAAAAATACCAAATGAAGCTAATTCTTATGAAGATTTTGTTGTAAAGATTAAAGAAAGTGAAAATCAGTTTATATCAAGACTTTTACATAGTTATTATTGAATTAATGGCAACATTATTATTGAAAAAAACATTTTAGTATAGATATAACGTTTAGAAATACTGTGTATAAAAAATATAATAAAATACAAAAGGGTCTTACGCAAAAAGTAAGCCCTTTTTTAAAAAATTATTATAATAAAGCTGAATGATTTAATATTGCTATTTTTTTTATAGAAAAATGAAAATTTATTTCACCACCCTAAGCCCACTTATATCCGTATCTATAACCATACTATAATTGGTATAATACACCACAAATCCCGGCTTGCTTCCGTTTGGCTTTTTAACTTCTTTTCGTTTTACATAGTCGATTTCGACTTTGCCATCTGCACTTTCTTTTGAGTAGTGGGCTGCAAGTCTAGCTCCATCTTCAAATACTGAATCAGGAATTTCTTCACCTTTATTTTTTAGGATTACATGGCTTCCAGGAGTGCCTTTTGCGTGAAACCACCAATCATTTCCATTTGCAAATTTAAAAGTTAGTTCATCATTTTGAAGGTTATTTTTTCCTACATAGAAATCATAACCTAGTTCATTTGTGTAATGAAGTGGCTCGTTTTTAAATTTTACTTTTTTCTTTGTATGACGTTTTCTAATATAGCCAGAGGTTGTAAGTTCTTCAGTTATTGCAATTAAATCATCTTCAGAAAGAGAAATTCTTAAAGCTTCTTCCACAGATTCTAGATAATCTATATCTGCTTTGGTTTCTTTGATTAATTCAGTAAGAGCTTCAAATGTTCTTTTTTTCTTGTTGTATTTATTGAAGTAAGCAATTGCATTTTCTTTTACCGTTAAATCTTGTTTAAGTGGTATAGTTATGTTTTCGTTAGTGTAATAGTTTAGTGCTTCAAAGCTTTTTGAGCCATCAGTAACAGAATACCCGTAGGCATTTATAAGTTCACCATAGACTTTATATTTATCTCTATCTTCAGTATCTAGAAGTTGGTTTTGTTGGAGAGCATATTTCTTTTTAGCTCTATCTAAAGCGATGGATACAATATGTCGCAAATTACCAGATTTTTGATGAATTCTTGTATGTATATTTTTAGTTTCATAGTAGGTAATTAGCATTTCTGAAATTGAGGTATATGGAGTAATACTATATTTGATGTTTCCATTATCAGAATTTTTTACATTTAATGTATTTTTTACTTTAGTAATTGTATCATCATTTGTAACATTATAATTTGTATTAATAACATTAGCTTCAGAAACGTCATTTAGAGTATTATTTTTAGTAGTGCTAGTTTCAGAATTTTTGTAATTATCATTCTCAGTAAAGAATATAGGTAGCAAATGGGACAATTTAATTAATGAAAATTCCTTAGGCTCATTATTTTTATAATAAATAGCAGGTGAGTATTCATTATTATTGATTTTTGTCATTTCATTGCAAATAACATCAAATAATTTTTTTGCAAGTTTTTTAGAGCTTTCATTATCACCACTAATAACAGCTGATGGCAAATCAGAATCAAGTCCAATTCTTTGACAGAATTCTTCTGCCACAACAGGACTAATACCGGTAAGATTAGTGTAAATAGCCTTTTTAATAGTAGTTGCATGAGATTTTATTACTGTATCAAATTCTTCAAAAGTCATAGTAAGAGGATTAACTTGGGTATGGGTGTTAGTAATAAAGTATTTGCGACCCGGAAGTACTTCACGAACACTTGATACAGAGGCAGGAATATGCTTTATACTATCAATTATATTAAGGTCATCATCAGTAAAAATAATATTACTATGTTTTCCCATGATTTCTACGATTAGAAATTTAGTTTTTAAATCTCCAAGTTCGTCTAGATGTTCAATTTTAAATCTAATTATACGTTCTAAGCCCGGTTCTTCAATTTGAATAATTTTTCCATTTGCAATATGTTTCCTTAAAAGCATACAGAAATTTGGTGCATTCATAGGAGATGGCTTATTAGTATCAGTAAGGTACACTAATGGAAGGGATGCATTTGCAGAAATGTAAAGTCTTTTTTGCCCGCAGTCTCCCTTAATTGTTAGAAGAATTTCATCTTTTTCCGGTTGGGCGATTTTTGCAATTCGTCCACCAAGTATTGTATTGTTTAATTCATGAACTAGTCCATGAACTGTAATTCCGTCAAACGCCATGATTATTTCCCCCAGTAAAATAAAGTTATATGCAAATATAGTTATCAGAACACTTTAATAAGTTACGTAGTATACAAATTAAAAAGTATCTTGCAACTAAATATATAGATTAAGTATTAAGTGAAACATAAATGTCAAAGAGTATTTTTATAGAATATCAAATAATAGTCGTGACATATAATTAATTACATGAAAAATCACACAATTATTCTTTACTCACATCACTAATTATGTTATACTTTTCAAGGTTTAAAGCGAATACACAGTGATAGGACACTCCAACCTTTGCCTTGTATAACGCGATTAATTATAAGTTATTATAGGAGGAAAAACAAGATGATTTCAAAAGATCAAAAAACTCAGATTATGTCTGATTATGCTAGAAGTGAAGGAGATACAGGTTCTCCGGAAGTACAGATAGCACTTCTTACAGCAAGAATTAACGACCTTAACGGTCACTTTAAGGCTAATCCCAAAGACCATCACAGCAGACGTGGACTTTTAAAAATGGTAGGTCAAAGAAGAAGCTTACTAGGATACCTTAAAAAGAAAGATATCACAAGATATCGTGAGTTAATTGAAAGACTTGGACTTAGAAAATAATCTAAGTAAAGATAGGGGAAGATTAAGGAGCCTTTGCTTTTTAATCTTCTCCTTGTATCATTTGTAAGGCAAATGCATACAAAAGAAGTGGAGAGGGAAAATCACCCGAGATTACTGAAAAGTATATAATTGCAAATGTTTAATAAATTTCTTTAAACTATGCTTATTTTTCAATAGATATTTTGTTCAAAATAACTATGACCTTGCTTTAATTCATTTGCAAGATATAGTCTTAAATGAAAAGCTATTTATTGATGATTTTTATATATTTTTCAGTGGTTTCGGTGTACTACTTTAAAATAATAGTTGCGTTTTTATTTGCAAATGATAATTGTTTTTAAAAGTGACCTCTCAAAATTATTTAAATCTAGGAGGATTTTATGTACAAAACTTATGAAATGACCCTTGCAGGTCGCCCACTTAAAATCGATGTAAATCGTGTAGCTAAGCAAGCAAATGGTGCAGTTCTTATGCATTATGGAGACACAACTGTTCTTAGTACAGCTACAGCATCAGAGAAGCCAAGAGAAGGAATTGATTTCTTTCCACTTTCAGTAGAATATAATGAAAGACAATATGCTGTTGGAAGAATTCCAGGAGGATACAATAAAAGAGAAGGAAGAGCTTCAGAAACAGCTATTCTTACAGACCGTGTAATTGATAGACCAATGCGTCCTCTTTTCCCAAAAGATTATCGTAATGATGTAACTTTAGAAAACCTGGTTCTTTCAGTTGACCAAGATTGTAGCCCAGAGCTTTTAGCTATGCTTGGTTCTGCAATTGCAGTATGTATTTCTGATATTCCATTTGACGGACCTATTTCAACTACTCAAGTAGGTATGGTTGACGGAGAATTAGTATTTAATCCAACAGCTAGTCAAAGAGAAGTGTCAGATTTAACTCTTACTGTTAGTTCTACAAAAGAAAAAGTTATTATGATAGAAGCTGGTGCAAATGAAATACCAGAAGATAAAATGATTGAGGCTATTTATGCAGCTCATGATATTAACCAAGAAGTAATTGCTTTTATTCAAACTATCGTTGATGAAGTTGGGAAAGAAAAACATACTTATGAAAGTGCTGCAATTCCAGAGGAAATCTTTGATGAGATTAAAAAGATTGTTCCACCAGAAGAAATGGAAGAAGCAGTCTTTACTGATGAAAAACAAGTTAGAGAAGAAAATATTCGTGTTATAAAAGAAAAGCTTGAAGAAGCATTTGCAGAAAATGAAGAGTATTTAGCTGCCATTGATCCAGCTGTTTACCAATATCAAAAAAAGACAGTTAGAAAGATGATTCTTAAGGATCATAAACGTCCAGATGGAAGAGCAATTGATCAGATTAGACCACTTGCCGCTGAAGTTGACTTAATTCCTAGAGTTCATGGTTCAGCTATGTTTACTAGAGGTCAAACTCAGATTTGCAATATTGCAACACTAGCTCCACTTTCTGATGCTCAAAGATTAGATGGAATGGATGAACTTGAAACAGGAAAACGTTATATGCATCATTATAATTTCCCATCATATTCAGTTGGAGAGACACGTCCAAGCCGTGGTCCTGGACGTAGAGAAATCGGTCATGGTGCATTAGCTGAAAAAGCTTTAGTTCCTGTACTGCCTAGTGAAGAGGAATTTCCATATGCTATCAGAACTGTTTCTGAAACATTTGAGTCTAATGGTTCAACTTCTCAGGCATCTATCTGTGCATCTTCTATGTCACTTATGGCTGCCGGAGTTCCAATTAAATCAGCTGTTGCAGGTATTAGTGCAGGTCTTGTAACTGGAGATACAGATGATGATTATTTAGTTCTTACAGATATTCAAGGACTTGAAGATTTCTTTGGAGATATGGACTTTAAAGTAGCCGGAACTCATAAAGGAATTACAGCTATTCAAATGGATATTAAAATTCATGGTTTAACAAGAAATATTGTTGAAGAAGCAATTGCAGCTACTAAAAAAGCAAGAACATATATCCTTGATGAAGTAATGAATAAATGCATCGATAAACCACGTGATCATGTTAACGAATATGCACCAAAGATTATGTCAATTCAAATTGATCCAGAAAAAATTGGTGAAGTTGTTGGAGCTCGTGGTAAAGTTATTAATGCTATTATCGACCAAACAGGTGTAAAAATGGATATTACTGATGATGGAAGAGTAAGTATCATCGGTCAAGACCAAGATAAGATGAACGAAGCAGCTAAAATGGTTCATACCATTGTAACAGATTTTGAAGCTGGTATGGTTTTCGAAGGTAAAGTAGTAAGCATAAAAGAATTTGGAGCCTTCGTAGAATTTGCACCAGGCAAAGAAGGAATGGTCCATATCTCTAAAATATCTAAAAAACGCATTGATAAAGTAGAAGATGTATTAAGCCTTGGACAGATTGTTAAAGTTGTTTGTTTAGGGAAGGATAAAATGGGAAGAATGAGTTTTTCAATTAAGGACGTGGCGCAATAATACCGCAAAAAACTAGCAATTATTGACGAATTTTATGTATGAAAAAGGTCCTATACGCTTGCGTATAAAGGACCTTTTAAAATACATGAAAATTCGGTTAGAATAAAAACGATAGTTTTTATTCGTCAATAATTGCGTATACATCTTTACTTGTAGAAACCAAGAACCAGCGAGAAGTAGCGTAAGCGAATTCGAGCTGAGAATGAGTTCATTTAAAAGTATAGTTTTTAAATTCGAATTGACATTTTGTAGCCATCAATAATTGCGTATTTATTTTCCTACCCAATTGCCACTGCATACCCTATTGCATAATCAGTATCATAGGATAAAGAAATCTTAATTTCTGAAATCCCCTTTTCCTCAGCTATTTCCTTAGCTCTTCCATGTAAACATACAACTGGAACGCCATTCTTATTTTCAAGAATTTCAATCTCATTCAATCTAATATCATCCCCGTTAATATTTAAACATTTAAAAACAGCTTCTTTACCGGAAAATCTAGTAGCGAAGCTATAAAGAGGAATTGGACGTGATAATATCAGTTCAATTTCTTTTTTTGTATAAGTTTTTTGTACGAACGGATCCGTGGTATCTTGAACAGAGTTCTTTATATTAGAAATATTAAGTATGTCAGTACCTATGCCATAAATCATATAAATTTCCTTTGAATTATTTTTCGTAAAAATGTTTGCAATATTATTAATTATATGAAGTTTACTTCTCATAATGTAAATCTTTTCTAATGGAACAAATCTTTTTTTGAAAAATTATATATTTTCCTTATTACCTTCTTCTTGCTTTTCTTTGTTTTTTAACTTTAAAGTACGATTAGAAAGGTAACTTCCACCAATTCTGGCAACGTTTAACAGATTAACTATTTCATTTACAGAAATGTTGGAATCTTCATCACCCAGCCATTCTTGAACAGCTATAAAATGTAACTCTGTCAATACCTTTACGAAGTGAACTCTAAGATTATCATTAGGTAAACCATCACAATTCATAATATAATTAAGATTTTTATTGATAAGGGTTTTTAATTTTTTAACAAAATATGGATCCCCATTATTTCTATCTAAAAGAGAATTGATAGCAAGTTTGTGTTTGCTACAGAAATCAAACCATATTAAAAATGACTTGGGTGGATTAACATCATATTTTTCATCAAATTGTTCCGGTGGAATAAAAGTTTGGCTTCGTTTAGGTATTGCGTTATATTCAGCTGTAAGTTCATTTAAAATAGAACTTTCTATTTCTTCCATCATTTCATATATGTCAGTAAAATATTGATAAAATGTTCCTCTTGTAATATCAGCTTTAACACATATCTCTTTTACCGATATTTTATCCCATTTTTTCTTTTCGAAAAGGGTAAGAAAGGCTTCAATTATTTTCTTTTTTGTTCGCGATGACTTAGCAGTTGTATGGGGAGATTTTATTTCACTCATAATGACTTCCTTTATTTGATTTTTATAAGTAAATTAGCGAAAACTTATGGTTTAGGCTTATAAAATAAATTTTGTTTTAGCAAATAAGTAAAAACTTTTGTTAGCAGGGATATTTTTAACTTTTTTTATTATTGATATATAAAATGCACAAAGAAATAAAATTTGCATGTAGTTTTCTTAATTTTGTGTTGGAAAGATTTTTGACACTTTTATTATTTATGTATAATTTGTACAAAAAAAATAAAAGTGTTCTGTTATTTATGTGAGATTATATATAAGATAAGGTCAGTTAAGAAATATTCCATGGAAATTATATAATAATGTAAAAAAATATTCAAGTTAAAACAAAAGTAGGTGACTAAGTTAAAACAAAATTTGAAAGGTAAGGGAAAATGAAAACAAAAAAAGGATTTGGAAAAGGTTGGATATTAATAATCTATGGATTTTTAGGATATTTTACAGCTACAGCAGTAGGAAGTGCTATGAATGCAGCATCGGGAACTTTGGCTTCACTTCATGGTTGGAATGCGGCTGTACTTACAAGTTTAATCTCCCTTGGAAGTTTAGCAAATATTGTTGCAGGAATTGTTCTTGGACGTTTAGCAGTTAAATTTTCAGCTAAAAAATTAAGTATCGTATGTTTTGTAATTTACACCATTGTAATGATTGGTCTTGGAAAAACAGGTAACTTTCTTATATTTGCAGTATGTTTAACAGTTGCAAATGGAATTTCAAGTGGTATTGGATATCAACTGGGACCTGTATTTTTCTCAAAATGGTTTCCTAAGAAAAAAGGTATTGTAATGGGTATTGTAACAATGGGTATTCCATTATGCTCAGGTGTTGCAACTATGATTTATCAAACGGGATATAGCTTTTTAGGAGCTTTCGGAGGCTTCTTACCATTTATCGTTATTGCTTTAGTTGCATTAGTAATTCTTATTCTTTTTATTTCAGATAATCCATCTGATAAAGGTTATGTACCGGATAACGGAGAAATAATTAAAGATGCCGGTCCTGCTGAAGAATTAAATAAAAATAGTATTTGGACAACTAAAAAATTATTATCTACACCTCAAGTATGGGTTCATGGTATTACTCTTGGAATTCAACTATTATTTGCAGGTGGTTTGATGGTACAGCTTTTCCCTAGATTGTTGGAAATTGGCATTAATCCAAAAACTGCGGGAATGATGATGCTTGCCAGTGGACTTCTTGCTTTACCGGGTTCATATATTTGTGGAATTATAGATTCAAAAATCGGAGCTAGAAAAGCTACTTTAACATCTTATATATTTGGAATTATTGCAATGGTTACTAACTTAACCGGAAATATTGTATGTGTTTGGATTTCTCTTGTATGTATTGGAATGGTAGTAGGTGGAGCTGCCAATTGGCCTGCTTCATTATGTATAGAAGAATTCGGTGACAGTTTCGTAAATGGATATGGAATAGTTCAACCTATAATTCAGTGTGTTGGAGCAATTGGACCTGCATTTTTCGCATTGTTTTATGGAATTACAGGAAGTTATAAAATTCCTTACATTTGCGGTGCAGTGTTAATGTTTATTGGATTAATATGTTTTAAGTTATTTGCAAAAGAAGGTTTTGTAAAAAGAGAAGAAGAAAAATATCAAAAATAGATTAAATATAAAGGAGTGAAATATTTTGAAAGAAAGAATTGTAAAAACAGTTGAAATGAATGGAAAACCAGTGGAGATTTATATGACTAAGATGATGACTCCCTGTACTCCAGAAGAATTTGAAGCTATGTCATTAGAGGAAAGAGAGTATTCCAAAATACAACCACCTCTAAATCAAAGAATTTATTCACCGGAAGAAGGAATTATCTGTATGCAGGATGTTCCTGTTAAGATGAGAGATGGAATTACTATTTACGTAGATATCTATCTTCCTGAAGAGAATAAAAAATATCCATTGATTATTTCTTGGAGTTTTTATGGAAAGAGACCTTTTGATGGACAATCTGAGTGGCAGATTATGGGTGTACCACCTCAAACTGTTTCTGATATGTCTAAGTTTGAAAGTCCAGACCCAGGTTATTGGTGTAGAAGAGGATATGCAGTTGCAAATGTAGACCCACGAGGAATTGGACATTCTGAAGGTGATTTTGTTCAGTTTGGAACTCAAGATGGTAAAGATGGTTATGACTTTATAGAGTGGGCAGCTACTCAGGAATGGAGTAATGGACGATGTGCATTATCTGGAAATAGTTGTGTAGCTATGACTCAATGGAGAATTGCTTCACAAATGCCACCACATCTTACTTGTATGGCACCTTGGGAATCAACTACAGATATGTATAGAGAATCATTATGTGAAGGTGGAATTCCTGCTTCATCATTTGTAAGAACAGTTATGGCAGAAGCAGTTGGTCCAAACTATCTTGATAGTACACCGGATAATATAGAAAAATTCCCATTTATCGATTGTGATTACTGGAAAGATAAAGATCCTATTTGGGCAAATGTAAAAATTCCGGTATATCAAACAGCTTGTTGGAATCATTTCCATCTTAGAGGTTCTGTAAATGCATTCCGTAAATGCAAATCAAGAAAAAAATGGATTCGTATTCATAGAAATTTTGAGTGGCCAGATGCTTACACAAATGCAAATTTAGTTGATTTAGAGAAATTCTTTGCTAGATATTTAAAATTAGAGCGTAATGGTTGGGAACTTACACCTAAGGTTAGAATTGAAGTTCAAGATGTAGGTGACCTTAATTATATGGAAAATAGACCGGAGGAAGCATTCCCTCTTAAACGTACAGAATATAAGAAACTTTATTTAGATGCAACTGATATGTCTATGAAAGATGCACCTGTAGCAGCTACTGCATCAAGTTCTTATGATAGTGAAAAAGAAGAGATTTATTTTGACTATACTTTTCCTGAAGATACAGAATTAACGGGATATATGAAACTTAGATTATATGTGGCAGCTGAAAGTTATAATGATGCAGATATTTTCATTAATGTTCAAAAGGCTTCAACTGAAGGAAAATTCTTACCAATAACTTTATTTGGCGAAGAACATCCGGGAGTATGGGGAAAAATCAGAGTTTCAAGAAGAAAACTTGACGAAAAACTATCTACCGATTATTGCCCAGTTCAAGCTCATACTTGTGATGAAAAAGTTGAACCTGGTCAAATTGTTCCAGTTGATATTGAAATGGTACCAACTAGTAGATTCTGGCATAAAGGACAAAAGATTAGAGTTCAGATAGCAGGAAGATATATTCGTGAAGGATGGTTTGAACCACTAACTTGGAATACTGATAATAAGGGAAGACATATTATTTATACAGGTGGAGAACATGAGTCGTTCCTACAAATTCCAGTAGTTCCACCAAAATTCCAAGATGGAGATATAATCATTCGTTAAAGAATATGAAGGTTACGTAAAGCTAATTAAATGATGCTGTTTTTAATAAGTATATGGCTATATAAATTCTTCTATGATTTATTATTAATCTGTATAAGCAGGTTTTAATAAATCATAGTGAAGATATATGTATAAAAGTAGATAAGTAAAAAAATATTAATGTAAAATTAGGTATGTGAAAGGATAAAAATGGAAGAGAAAATATTAGAAAAAATCATTGAAAAAGGAAGTAAAATATGGCTTGTTGATGCAAGTACTTTAAATGCAGATACTGAATTTGCATCTATGAATCCAAAATCAACACATTATTCTCAGATAACTACTTATTTGGAAGATGAATTTGATGTAGAAGTTCCATTTATGGAATTTAAACGTCAAAAAACATTAGGTGATGCAGCCAAATACGTTACTGAATTATTAGATGAGTAATTAAGTGGTATAAATTAGAGAGTCTTGTCTGGTTTAGTTTAAGCAGGAGACTCTCCTTTTTATTAAGGAGGATGTAATCAATGAAAGAATTTATTGATATTATGATTGAAAAAGCAATGGAAAATCCTAAAACTGTTGCATTTCCAGAATCAAGTAATGTAGATATATTAAAAACTGCCCAGGAAGTTGTAGAAAAAAAGATAGGTTATCCAGTTATGCTAGGTAACGAAGATGAGATAAAAGAATTAGCTTCTAAAAATCAAGTTTCTACAACAGGATTTAAATATTTTGATTATACTAATGAGGAAAATCGAATTAAATTGGCAGAGGAATATACCAGTAAATATGATGAATTTTCTCAGAAGGCAGTTATAAGAAAGAGTAAAGATCCAGTTAGATGTGCAATGTTTCTTTTAAAGCTTGATAAGGTTGATTGTGTTGCGGCAGGAAAAGAGTATTCCACAGGAGATGTTGTACTTGAAGCTATGACTATTGTAGGTTTGGCAGAGGGTATTGAAAGTCCATCAAGTATTGGAATAGCAGATATTCCAGGATTTACAGGATCACAAGGAAGTATGCTTGGATTAGCAGATTGTGCTATTACAGCTATGCCAGATGAAAAAACTCTTGCTGGTATTGCCATATCATCAGCTGATACAGTATCTACTTTATTAGACTGGGAACCAAGAGTAGCTATGCTTTCATTTTCAACCTGTGGAAGTTCAGAACATGAAAGTATTGATGTAATTCGAAAAGCAGTAGAAATAGTTCATGAAAAAAGACCGGATATAAAAATTGATGGTGAATTCCAACTTGATTCTGCAATTATTCCAGAAGTTGCCAAGAAAAAGGTAAATAGAGAAAGCGATGTGGCAGGTCGTGCCAATGTTGTAATCTTCCCTAATCTTCATGCAGGAAATATTGGAGTTAAAATGGTTCAAATCTTCGGTCACGCTAATGCCTATGGTCCGGTACTTCAAGGATTTTTAAAACCTGTTTGCGATTTTAGCAGAAGTGCACCAGTATCAGAAATGCTTGGAAATGTAGCTATGTTAATAATTCGTGCAAATGAAAAGAGGTAAGTATGAAGAAATTTAAGATATTTACAATAAATCCAGGTTCAACCTCAACTAAGATTGCTCTTTTTTTAGGAGATGAAAAAGTCTTTTCTGAAAATGTAAAACATGATGCAAATATTCTTGCAGGGCTTAAAACCCCACAAGAGCAACTAGAATATAGACAGAACACCATAAATGAAATTTTAAAAGAAAATAAAATTGACCTTACAGGCTTAGATGCTTGTGTAGGTAGAGGTGGCGGACTTCTTGCTATGGAAGGCGGAGTTTATGAGGTAGATGATTTAGTTTTAAATCATTCTATTTCAGGAGCTAACGGTGTTATTCACCCTGCAAATTCAGGAGCAAGTCTTGCCCATGAATATGGTGAAAAGTACAGAGGAAAAACCTATGTAGTTAATCCACCTGATGTAGATGAGCTTTGCGATTTGGCACGATTAACAGGTATTAAAGATGTATATAGAGTTATTCACCTTCATGCACTAAATCTTAAAGAAACAGCAATTCGTCATTCAAATAGTAATGGAGTTAAATACGAAGAAACTAACTACATTGTTTGTCATATTGGCGGTGGTATTTCAGTATCAGCTCATGAAAAGGGTAAGATGATTGATGGCTTTGATATAGTTGGTGGAGAAGGACCTATGGCACCTACTAGATGTGGAAGTATATCTGTTAGTAATATCTTAGAGTACATTGATAAAAATGGTTTAGATGCTGTGAAAATGTTACGTACTAAAAATGGTGGATTTGTTTCTCATTTAGGAACTTCTGATGCCTTAGAAGTATTCGAAAATGGACAAAAAGGTGATAAATATTCACAGCTTGTATGGGACTCTATGATTTATCAAATTAATAAGGCTATTGGTGCTATGTCTACAGTTTTAAAAGGAAAAGTTGAAGGTATCTTACTAAGTGGTGGTATGGTTTACAATCAGGACTTAGTTAAAAAGATAAGACTTGCTTGTGACTGGATTGCTCCTGTATATGATTATCCAGGGGAATTTGAAATGGAAGCTATGGCAGCAGGTGCAACACGTGTTTTAAGTGGTGAAGAGAAAGTTAAAAAATATACTGGCAAATGTAGATTTGAAGGTTTTGATTTTGTTAAATAGCACCTTTTATAATTTATTTGCAAATGAAATGGGAGATATGAGATGAGTTATAATTTTTGTGTAAAAAGTAATATTGAGTTTGGTAAAGATGCAGTAAAAAAACTTCCTGATTTAATTGAAAAATATAATATGAATAAAATCATGGTTGTCTATGATGGTGGCGTAAAAGCCGCAGGAATAGCTGAAAAGATTGTAGAACAAGTAGATAAATCTGGGGCAAAATATATCGTATTTGACAAGGTAATACCAAACCCAACTAATGAGGTAATTGAAGAGGCTTCGAAAATTGCTAAAGCCGAAAATATTAATGGATTTATAGCAGTTGGTGGAGGAAGTAGTATTGATTTAGCCAAGGCTGTTAATGTGCTTATGACTAATCCAGGAGAAATTAGCCAGTACGGTGGAATGGATATGGTAAAAAATCCAACTCTTCCTTTAATTGCAATTCCAACTACGGCAGGTACTTCTAGTGAAATTACAAATGTATCAGCTCTAATTGATACAAAGAAAGTTATTAAATATGTTGTAATAGATAATAATATTATTCCAACTCATGTAATAGCTGATCCAGAGTTTACTAAAACAATGCCTAAAAGTGTTACAGCAGCAACTGGTATGGATGCCATAACTCATGCTGTAGAAAGTTATATTTCAAATATGGCTACACCACTTACTAAGTATAATTCAATAACAGGGCTTAAAATTCTATATGATAATTTACCATTAGTAGTTGCTGATGGTAGCAATACATCCGCAAGAGAAAATATGATGCTTGGTTGCATTATTACAGGCTTTGGTTTTTCAAATGCAAATCTAGGATTAGTTCATGCAATCGCTCATACACTTAGTGCTCATTTTGGACTTGCTCATGGTATGGCAAATGCAACAGTTCTACCATATGTTATAAGATTTAACGCAGATGCATGTGAAGATGAAATGATAGAAATGGCAAAGGCTATAGATTTAAAAACAAATAATGATGCCCAGGATAAATACTTATTATCAAATGCATTATTAGATTTAACTAAAAAACTTGGAATTAATACTTTAAAAGAGCAAGGCGTGGAAGAAAAAGATTTTGATATGATTGCTACAGATGTACTACTTGAACCTGTTTTAGGCTTTAATCCAAGACAAGGTGTTACTAAAGAAGATGTTATAAAAATACTTGAAATGGCATATTAAGAGGGCAAAGAATTGACTAAATCAAAGAAAATAAAAATCATTATTGTAATAATAAGTATTTCTTTTATTCAAGGTCTTCAGTATTGTGTATCTCCGGTTCTTAATCAAATACAAGACAGATTTCATAATGTGGATATAAGTTTAATTCAAATGCTGATTACGGGACCAGCCCTTCTTTCAATAGTTATAGCATTACTTTCTGGAGTACTTGTAGTTAAGATAAGTAAAAAGAAATTATTGATATTTGCAGGACTTGTTGCGGGTATTACAGGCTTTATTCCTATGTTTATTGATGATTTCTGGATATTATTCTTTTCTCGAATTGTTTATGGTATTTCTTTAGGACTTGCTACCGCCTTAAATACAGCAGTTGTTGCTGATTTTTTCGAAGGCGACGAGAGAGTTTCTGTTATGGGAATTCAGGCAGCCAGTGTAGGAGCTGGAATGGTAGTTGTTAATACTGTGGGCGGAATATTAGGTAAGACTGGATATATTAATTCTTATAAAATAAATATTATAGGTTTTATTTCCATGATACTTATATGGATATTTCTTCCGGATTTGGGAAAAGTAAAAGTACATAAAAGTGAAAAGATAAAGATAAATAAAGAAGTAATAATAGTTTCTTTATTTGGAATGTTAGAGTTTTTATTTTTAATTACTTTCTCAACTAATATAGCTATGCATGTGTCAGGGAAATTAGCTGGAAATAGTTCAGTAATCGGTAGTCTAAGTGGGGTATTTTCAGGAACGCAGATAGTAATTGGGATAATTCTAGGATTAATAACTAAGATTACTAAGAAATATACTCTTCCCGTAGCAATGTTGAGTTTTAGTATTGGAGGAATTCTTTTAATATTATTTCCGGATAGTTTTATCTTTTTATCTCTTGGTGCTATTTTCTGTGGTATATCTCAAGGAGTATTTATTCCTACTGCAATGGTAAATGTATCAAATGCTGTAAGTTCTGTTTCTGTTGCTATGGCATCAGCAGTATTTACTTGTGCTATGTGTTTTGGCCAGTTAATTTCACCTTCAGTTTTAAATTTTATAACTGGTTGTGCATTCAATAAAATTAGTACCACCAATGTATTTATTATTTCCGTAATAGGAATGACAATTTCTGGAATAATATGTATATTATGGAAGAGAAAATCAAATTAAGACAGATTAAATAAATTTGTGCAAAATGAACACTTTAAAAATACATGTGCTGTTATATAAAATAATCCAACTTTATAATGAGGTTATAAAGAAGATAAATGTAATATTTATTGCAAATTGCTTTGATTTTTGCAAGTAAAAGACGAGAAAAAAGTTTTCGCCTAAGTAGTAAAATTTATTTTAACAAATGATTGTAAATGGAGGGAAAAATGAAAAAATTAGCTTTATGTACTTCTATTCCTGAAAAAGAATTAGAGGTAATCAAAAAAGAATGTGATATTACTATTTGCGGTGAGTTAAAACATGGCAAGGGAAATGTAACAGAAGATATGACTAAAGAAGAATGTATGGGTCATGAAATAGTAGTTCTTGGTGATGAGTATGCAGGAACTGATACTATAAATGCATGGGTCACATCAGGAATGAAATTCATTGGAGTTGCTAAGGGAACACCTGTTACTGTAGACTTTGATGCTATTACTAAGGCAGGATTATCTCTTTCATATACACCGGGAAGAAATAGAGTTGCAGTTGCTGAATTTACTATTGGACTTATGATTGCAGCTGCAAGACACCTTACTCTAAGTGCTACAGGACTTAGTAAGGGTGAACATACAGGACCGGCTAAAGAAAACATCTTAGATGTACCTGATATTAAAAATGTAACATTTGGACCATTAGATGAAAAACATCCATTTACAGATTATGGTATTGGTTTTGAATTATATGGTAAAAAATTAGGTATTGCCGGATTTGGAGCAATAGGTAGAGAAGTTGGAGCTAGAGCAAAAGCTTTTGGCATGGAGATTTTAGCTTATGATCCATATATGTCAGATGACTTAATTAAAGAATTTGGTGGAACACCTGTAGATTTAGATACTATGCTATCTGAAAGTGATATTGTAAGTATTCATTTGCCGGTTGTAGATTCTACAAGGGCAATTGTAAATAAAGATTGGTTCTCTAAGATGAAGCCATCTGCATATTTAATTAACACAGCTAGAGCAGCAGTTATTGACCAAAAAGATTTTATTGAAGCATTAGAAAATAAAGTAATAGCCGGAGCAGCAGTTGATGTATATTGGGAAGAACCGGTACCTGTTAATCATCCGTTATTAAAGATGAGAAATGTTGTATGTACACCACATATGGCTGGACTTACAACTGATGTAGACTCTTGGTCAGGAACAATGATAGGTGAAGAAGTTATAGCTTATTTAAATAATAAACCAGGAAAATATCTCTGGAAGAAGAGATAAGAGGAGGGAGTATGGCAAATAAATATAGTGGAAAAGAACAATATCCAATGTTATTTTCCCCAATTAGAATTGGAAATTTAAGATTAAAAAATAGAATTATTGGAGCACCAACAAGTCCAAGTATGATAACAGCCAATGGACATTTTACACCTGAAATGATAGCTTATTTAGGTGAGAAAGCAGATGGTGGTGCCGGTGTTGTAACTTATGGAGAAGGAATCGTACATTCTAAAACCGGTAAATCTCATAATAAACAATTACAATTAGATTCATTTGGAGTTAAACAGGGTTTAGTTTCAGCTACACGTTTAATTCATGACAATGGAGCATTTGCGAATATTCAATTATCTCATGGTGGTATGTATGGTGGTCTCGCAAGCGTTGGCGGAGATCAAGATGGCTGTGATGTGGCATATGGACCTAGTGCTATGACTATGCCTGCCGGAGAAGTAAAAGAAATGCCTAAAGAAATGATTTATGAAATCATTAAATCTTATGGTACAGCTGCTAAGCTTTGTAAAGATTGCGGATTTGATATGGTTCAAGTTCATGCTGCTCATGGATGGCTTTTTTCTCAATTTTTATCACCATATTACAATAAAAGAACTGATGAATTTGGTGGTTCTCTTGAAAATAGAGCTAGATTTTTACTAATGAGCTTAGATGAAGTAAGAAAAGCTGTTGGACCACATTTCCCAATTGAAATTCGTCTATCTGGTGATGATTGTACAGAAAAAGGATTACACCTTGATGATTGTATACTTGTTGCTAAGATGGTTGATGATAAGGTAGATTTAATTAATGTTTCTTGCGGAAATCATGAGGATCCGGATATGTTCTGTAGAACTCATCCATCATCATTTTATCCTCATGGTGTAAATGTATATCTTGCAGCAGAAATCAAGAAACATGTTAAAACACCTATAGCTTGTGTTGGTTCATTAAATGACCCTGCTCAAATGGAAAAGATATTAGAAGAAGGTCAGGCTGATATTGTTGAATTAGGTCGTGAACTTTTAGCTGATCCTTATTTGCCACAAAAAGCTTTAGAAGGCAAAACATCAGATATTACTCCTTGTATCAGATGTTATGAATGTTTTGGTGAAACAACTAAAAGTGAAAGTATTAAATGTACTGTAAATCCTATTATGGGTCAAGAATCATTTATTGGTTGCACTGCTTGTAAAAAAGTCATTGAAAAGAAAAAAGTATTAGTTGTGGGTGGCGGACCAGCTGGTATGGAAGCTGCTATAACTTCTGCCACACGTGGTCATGATGTTACTATTGTAGAAATGTCAGATAAATTAGGTGGTAATCTTCATCCTGCAGGAGCTCCTTATTTTAAGAAGGATATTATTCAGTTATGTGATGTAATGATAAATCGTGTAAATAAAGCCGGTGTTAAGGTTATATTAAATACTAAGGCAGATGCTGAATATATAAAGAATTTTGCTCCTGATGCATTATTTATTGCTATTGGTTCTAATGAACTTGTTCCACCAATAAAGGGCATTGATTTACCTAATGTAGTTATGGCAATTGATGGAGAACTTCACCCAGAAAAAATTGGCAAAAAAGTTGCTATTATGGGTGGTGGATTAGTTGGAAGTGAAATAGCTGTTTCTTTAAATCATGAAGGTAAAGAGTGTACTCTTATTGAAATGAAAAAAGAAGTTGCAGATGAAGTAAATCCATTTTATAGAGGCGGATTAATGCCTGAAATTGAAAAAGCTGCTACTGTTTTGACTGAAACAAAAGTTAAAGAGATTACTAATAAGGGAGTTATTTGCGAAAAAGACGGCAAGGAAGTAATAGTAGAAGCAGATACAGTTCTATGTGCCTTAGGATTTAGAGCACCTTACGACGTAGTTGATAAACTTAGTGAATTAGTTGATGAATATTACATTATTGGTGATTGCAAGAATGTAGGACAGATTTATCAGGCTATTAACCAAGGATATTATATGGGATTAAGAGTATAGAATTATTAAAATTATTTAATGAAGGAAGGACACATAAAATGAAATACGAAAAAATAAGAAAAGAAGTTTTAGAAGCAATTCAATTAGCAGTTCACCAAGGTCTTATTCATGGTACATCAGGAAATATTGCACTTCGCGATGATACAGATGATGTAGTTGCTATTACTCCAAGCGGAATATCTTATGTTGGAATGACAGCAGAAGATATTGCTATAGTAGATATGGACGGAAAGTGGCTTGAAGGAAATTATAAGCCATCTTCAGAAGTTCCTATGCATTTAGCTACAATGAAGGCTAGACCTGATGTTAAAGCTACAGTTCACACTCATAGCATGTTTGCAACTATTATGGCAATGGGAGAGAACCCAGAGATTAGACCTATAACTCCTCCACAATGTGAATTTACACCTATTAACATTGTTCCATTTACAATGCCGGGAACTAATGACGTAGCAGATAAAGTTGTAAATGCATTAGGTGAAAATGGTAGAGCTTGCTTAATTAAAAATCATGGTATGTTTACTTGTGGTAAGAATATGAAAGCTGCCATGTATGCAACAGAATATACTGAAGAAATGGCACAAACAACATATTATGCAAAACTTCTTGGCACATATGAACCAATGCCGGAAGAAGGCGATAAAAAAATGAAGGAATTAATATTTGCTGATCAGGCGGTATAGATTATGAGTGATGAGGAAAAATATGTAATTGGCATGGACATTGGTACTACCAATATTAAAGCTATAATTGTAAGTGGAGATGGAAATGTAGTTGCAGAAGAAAGCAGACCAAATAAGTCCTTTACTTTAAAGGGAACCAATGTTGAACAAGATGCCGTTTTATGGTGGGATATTTCAAAGGATATATTTAATTCATTAATTAAGTCTGTTGGTTCTAGTATTGCAAATAATATTAAAGGTATTTCCATTAGTTCTCATACAGTTAGTATGCTTCCGGTTGATGAAAATGGAAATCCTCTTCGAAATGCAATTATTCATCAAGATAATCGTTCAGTAGAAGAACTAGAATATATAGTAGATAAAATTGGATTTGATAGATTTGTAAATATAGTTGGAGGACAACCGGCTGTAGCTTTCTTACCAAATAAAATTTTATGGTATAAGAAAAATGAGCCGGATTTATTTAAGAAAACTAAATCTTTTTTACAGGCTAGTTCTTATATTAATTTTAAGCTAACTGGGGTAATGAGTTCTGATATAGACCAAGCAACAAGAACCCAGTGTCTTGATATAACTACCATGAATTGGTCCAAAGAAATTGGTGATGTTATAGGTGTTGATTTTGATAGTATGTTGCCTAAACTATCATTGGTTGATGAAATCATAGGTTATGTTACAGAGGAAGCAGGGGAAGAAACTGGGCTTATGCCAGGTATACCCGTAATCGCCGGTTGTAGTGATGCTTATGCTTCAATGCATGCTACAGGCATGAGTACTTTAGGAGAAGTAGGAGAAGCCTCAGGTACATCCTCTATTCTATTTGTGGGCAGTGATAAGAAAAGTGCTCCAAATGTACCTGTTGTTACTCGTCCTTGTACAATAGAAGGTATTCCATGGATATTTGATGCACCAATTCAAACAAGTGGTGCAGCTATTAAATGGTATATTGATAAATTTGCTTGTGAAGAAAAGGAATTTGCAAATAAAAATAATTTAAATATATATGATTATTTAAATGAATTGATACTTGCATCAAATCCTGGTTCAGGAGGTCTACTTTTCTTTCCATATTTGCTAGGAGAAAAGGCACCTTTATGGAACGACTATGCTAAGGGAATGTTCATAGGTTTAAATATGAATACGAAAAGAAGTGACTTGGCACGTTCTGTCTTTGAGGGCACAGCTTATGCAATTCGTCACGTGATTGAAACTGTGAGGAAATCGGGTGCAAAAGCTACTGCACTTAGAGTCTGTGGAGGTGGAGCAAAGAGTAAAACTTGGAATAAAATTAAGGCTTCTGTACTCAATATGCCGGTTTTGGTTCTGGATGAAGATTCCGGAGATGTTCCGGTTGGAGATGCACTTATAGTTGGACATAAAGTAGGTGTTTTTCCGGACTTAACTGAAGCAACTAAGAAAATTGTAAAGGTTAAAGAAGTTGTAGAGCCGGATAAAGAATGGGTTAAAGTATATGATGAGATTTATCCATTTTTTATAAAAATGTATAATCATCTTGAAGGAGATTTAAAAGAAATAAAGGGGATTATAAAATAAGATATAATTGTTATTTGACAATATGAATTTTGAAAGTTTATTTTTGATATATTTCAAACAACTTCCTTTTAGAGTTATTTGAAAAGGGTAAATTTAAAGATTAAAAAAACGGGCGTTTGCCCGTTTTTTTAATCTTCGTCATCATCATTTGCAGCTGTATATACAGAACGTTTTCTTGCCATTTCATCTGATTCAAGATATTCATCATATGTAGTCATTTTATCTATTAGTTGACCATTTGGCATTATTTCCATAATTCTATTTGCAGTAGTTTCAACGATTTGGTGATCTCGTGAAGAGAAGAGAATAACCCCTGGGAATTTAGTCATTCCGTTGTTTAAGGCTGTAATACTTTCCATATCAAGGTGGTTAGTAGGCTCGTTTAATATAATACAGTTTGAACCGGAAATCATCATTTTAGAAAGTAGACATCTTACTTTTTCTCCACCTGAAAGAACTTTAACTTTTTTTACTCCATCATCACCAGCAAAAAGCATTCTGCCAAGGAAACCTCTAACGTAGGTTACATCTTTATTTTCAGAGTATTGAGTAAGCCATTCTGTAATAGTGTAGTCATTGTCGAATTCGTTACCAAAATCAAGAGGAAAATAACTTTGAGAAGTTGTAACCCCCCATTTATAAGTACCTTCATCAGGTTCTGTAATTCCCATTAATATATCGAATAAAGTTGATTTAGCAAGTTCGTTGCTTCCTACAAATCCTACTTTATCATCATGATTTAAGTTAAATGAAATATTATCTAAAACTTTAACTCCGTCAATAGTTTTTGAAAGACCTTCAACACTAAGAACTTCATTTCCGATAGAGCGTTCCGGTCTGAAATCTATGTAAGGATATTTTCTACTAGATGGAATAATATCATCTAGTTGGATTTTCTCTAAAGCACGTTTTCTAGAGGTAGCTTGTTTTGATTTTGAAGCATTAGCAGAGAAGCGAGAGATAAAGTCTTGAAGTTCTTTGATTTTATCTTCCTTCTTTTTATTAGCCTCTTTCATTTGACGAATGATTAGCTGACTAGATTCATACCAGAAGTCATAGTTACCTGCATAAAGCTTAATTTTACCATAATCAATATCGGCGATTTGGGTACATACTTTATTTAGAAAATATCTATCATGAGATACTACAATTACTGTATTTTCAAAGTTAATTAAAAATTCTTCTAACCAACCGATAGCATCTAAATCTAAATGGTTAGTAGGCTCATCAAGTAGAAGAATATCAGGATTACCAAAAAGAGCTTGAGCAAGAAGTACTTTTACTTTTAAAGGACCTGCTAAATTTCCAACTGTTTCATAGTGTAGTTCCGTCTCAATTCCAAGTCCATTTAGAAGGGTTTCTGCATCACTTTCAGCATTCCAACCATCCATAGTTGCAAATTCTGCTTCTAATTCAGAAGCTTTCATGCCGTCCTCATCTGTAAAATCTTCTTTAGCATATAAGGCATCTTTTTCATTTCGTATTTCGTAAAGACGTTTATTACCCATTAAAACTGTATCTAATACTGAAAATTCATCATATTGAAAATGATCTTGTTGTAAGAAGGAAAGTCTTTGCCCGGGAGTAATAGCAACTTCACCACTTGATGGTTCAAGTTGTCCAGTTAGTATTTTTAGAAATGTAGATTTACCGGCACCATTTGCACCAATAAGTCCGTAGCAATTTCCTTCAGTAAATTTAATATTAACATCCTCAAATAAAGCTTTTTTTCCAAGCCTTAGAGTTATATTATTTGCACTAATCATAAGAACCTCCTAAAAAACCATAGTTACGCAATTTAGAATTGTATCAGATAATCCTAATAAATACAATGTTTCGGGTAAAAATAATAAAAAAATTACAGATTAGCGACTTCTTTTATTTAGTATTTTTATTTTGAATTTCTTGAAGATTATCCCAATATGTTGTATAATCTTAAGGATTATGCGAGGATGATTTTAGAAGGGATAATAATTAATGAAAGCATTTCTTATTTTAGAAGACGGAACCAAATTTCAAGGTGAAAGCATTGGTAGTACTAGAGATTGTATAAGTGAGATAGTATTTAATACTTCTATGACTGGTTACCTTGAAGTATTAACAGACCCTTCCTATGCAGGACAAGCTGTTGTAATGACTTATCCATTAATAGGTAATTATGGGGTAACTCCTGATATGGAAAGTAGTAGAAGTTTTGTAGATGGATATATTGTAAGAGAATTATCAGATATTCCATCAAATTTTCGTATGACAGGTACTTTAGAAGATTTCTTAAAAGACCAAGATATTCCGGGAATACAGGGGATAGATACAAGAGCTTTAACTAAGATTCTTCGTGAAAAAGGTACTATGAATGGTATGATTACCACTAAGACCGATTACGATATAGATGATGTTATTAAAAAACTACATGAATATAAGGTAGGAGATGTAGTAAGTAAAGTTACTACGAAAGAAATTATAGATAAACCAGCTTATTTGGATATTGAGATTAGTAATCTTAAAAATAGATATGAAGAGAAATTAAGACATACAGAAGATTTTCATTTTAGAGATACATCAGATACTGGAGTATCTACAAAGGATGAAGAAGTTAAAGGTCTTAAAGTTTTAGAAGAAACAGAAAGCTTTAATGTTGCTTTAATGGACTTTGGAGCTAAGAAGAATATTATTGAAAATCTTAGAAAAAGAAGATGTAATGTAAGAGTATTTCCTTCTAATACTCCTGCAGAAGAGGTTATAGATTATAAACCGGACGGAATTATGCTTTCAAATGGTCCTGGGGATCCAGCGGATTGCATTGATATAATAAAAGAAATTAAAAAACTTTATAATACTAATATTCCTATATTTGCAATATGTCTTGGACATCAGCTTATGGCTCTTGCAAATGGAGCTAAAACATATAAGTTGAAATATGGGCATAGAGGTGGTAACCATCCTGTAAAAGATTTAAGTAATGGACGTGTATATATATCTTCACAGAATCATGGTTATGCTGTTGATGCTTCTAGTTTAGATAAGGATATTGCAACTGAAGCATTTATTAATGTAAATGATAAAACCAATGAAGGTTTTTCTTATAATGGAAAAAATATTTTTACAGTTCAATATCATCCGGAAGCAAGTCCAGGTCCTCAGGATTCGGCTTATTTGTTTGATAGATTTATTGAGATGATGAAAGGAGAAAAGAATGCCTAGAGATACTAGTATAAAAAAAGTATTGGTTATAGGTTCTGGTCCTATCATTATCGGTCAAGCTGCCGAATTTGATTATGCAGGAACCCAAGCCTGTCGTTCATTAAAAGAAGAAGGGGTAGAAGTAGTTCTTCTAAATTCTAACCCGGCTACAATTATGACAGATAAGGATATAGCTGATAAGGTTTATATTGAGCCATTAACTGTTGAAGTTGTTGAACAATTAATTTTAAAAGAAAAGCCAGATTCTGTTTTACCTACCCTTGGTGGTCAAGCAGGACTTAATCTTGCCATGGAACTTGAAGATGATGGGTTCTTAAGAGAACATGACGTAAGACTTATAGGTACAACATCTTTAACTATAAAAAAAGCAGAAGATAGACTTGAATTTAAAACAACTATGGAGAAAATTCATGAGCCGGTTGCTCCGTCTAAGGTAGTAACTGATGTTGAAGCAGGAATTGCATTTGCAGAAGAGATTGGTTATCCGGTTGTTCTTAGACCTGCATATACTCTTGGAGGTTCCGGTGGTGGTATTGCTGCTGATAGAGGAGCTTTAATTGAAATTCTTTCTAATGGTTTAAGACTATCTCGTGTAGGTGAAGTTTTAGTTGAAAGATGTATATCCGGTTGGAAAGAGATAGAATATGAAGTTATGCGTGATTCTCTTGGAAATTGCATAACAGTCTGTAATATGGAGAATATTGATCCGGTTGGTGTTCATACGGGAGATAGTATAGTAGTTGCTCCTTCTCAGACCTTAGGAGATAAAGAATATCAGATGTTACGTACATCTGCTTTAAATATTATTTCAGAACTTGGAATAACAGGAGGATGTAATGTTCAATATGCGTTAAACCCAGATTCTTTTGAATACTGTGTTATTGAGGTTAATCCAAGAGTTAGTAGAAGTTCTGCATTAGCATCTAAGGCTACAGGTTACCCAATTGCTAAAGTTGCTGCTAAGATAGCTTTAGGGTATACTCTTGATGAAATCAAAAATGCTGTAACAGAAAAAACTATGGCAAGTTTTGAACCTATGCTTGATTATTGTGTTGTTAAGATGCCTAGACTTCCATTTGATAAATTTATTACAGCCAAGAGAGATTTAACTACTCAAATGAAGGCAACCGGAGAGGTTATGAGTATATGCCATAATTTCGAAGGTGCTTTGATGAAAGCTATACGTTCTTTAGAGCAACATGTAGATAGTCTTATGTCTTATGATTTTTCTTCTTTATCAGATGGTGCTTTAAGAGAAGAATTAAAGAATGTAGACGATATTAGAATTTGGCGAATAGCTGAATGTCTTCGTCGTGGATTTACTTTCGAAGAAATTCATGATGTAACTAAAATTGATATTTGGTTTATAGATAAGCTTTGTAATATAGTTAAGATGGAAGAAAGACTAAAAACTGAAGAACTTTCTAAAGAATTATTACAAGAAGCTAAAAGAATTGAATTTCCAGATAATGTAATTGGAGAATTAACAGGTAAAACTACCATTGAGATACACGATATACGTCATGAGTACGGAATTACAGCTATTTTTAAGATGGTTGATACTTGTGCGGCAGAGTTTGAAGCATTTACACCATATTACTATTCTGTATATGGTGGTGAAAATGAAGCAATAGGAACATCTGATGGAAGAAAGAAAGTTTTAGTACTTGGTTCAGGACCTATTCGTATCGGACAAGGAATTGAATTTGACTTTTGTTCTGTTCATTGCAATTGGGCATTTAAAGCTGCCGGATATGAAACAATTATAATTAACAACAATCCTGAAACAGTTAGTACAGATTTTGATATTGCAGATAAGCTTTATTTTGAACCATTAACACCTGAAGATGTAAAGAGTATTGTAGATATAGAGAAACCAGATGGAGCGGTAGTTCAATTTGGTGGCCAAACAGCTATTAAATTAACAGAAGCTCTTAAAGATATGGGAGTTCCAATTTTAGGGACTAAGCAGGAAGATGTTGATGCAGCAGAAGATAGAGAGCTATTTGATGAGATATTGGAGAAGTGTCAAATTCCAAGACCTACAGGTGGAACAGTATATACTGCCGAAGAAGCTAAAACTGTTGCAAATAAACTAGGATATCCTGTACTTGTTCGTCCTTCTTATGTACTTGGCGGTCAGGGTATGCAAATTGCAATTAATGACCATGATATAGATGAATTTATCGGAATAATTAATCGTATAGCTCAAGATCATCCAATACTAGTAGATAAATACTTAGTAGGAAGAGAAATAGAAGTTGATGCTGTTTGTGATGGAACAGACATAGTTATTCCTGGAATTATGGAACATATTGAAAGAGCAGGAATTCATTCAGGAGATAGTATAAGCGTATATCCATCATATAATTTAACTAAAGAAGTTAAAGAAACTATAACGGAATATACAAGACGACTTGCAAGTGCACTTCATGTAATTGGTCTTATAAATATTCAATTTATTGTTACATCTTCTGATGAGGTTTATGTAATAGAAGTAAATCCACGTTCTTCTAGAACGGTACCATATATTAGCAAAGTTACCGGAATACCTATTGTTCCATTAGCAACTGACGTAATAATGGGTAAAAAGTTAAAAGATTTAGGTTATACTCCCGGACTTCAAAAAGAAGCAGATTATTTTGCTATTAAAATGCCTGTTTTCTCTTTTGAAAAAATTAGAGGTGCAGATATAACTCTTGGACCGGAGATGAAATCAACAGGTGAGTGCTTAGGTATAGCTAAAACCTTTGACGAAGCATTGTATAAAGCATTTCTTGGTGCAGGAATTAGACTACCTAAATTTAATAATATGATAATTACTGTTGCTGACGCTGATAAAGAAGAAATGATTCCAATAGCTAAAAGATTTGCAGATATAGGATATAAAATATTTGCAACAAGGGGAACATATAATGTTCTTCATGAAAATGGAATTAAAGCTAATCAAGTTCATAAAATTGAAGAGGAAAGCCCTAATTTAATGGATTTAATTCTTGGACATAAGATAGATTTAGTTATTGATATTCCGGAAAAAGGTGCTGAAAAGGTTAAAGATGGCTTTATGATAAGACGAAATGCTATTGAAACCGGAGTAAATGTTATAACAGCTATCGATACAGCCAAAGCCTTAATTACAAGTCTTGAAAATACAGATATTAAAAAGCTTTCTTTAGTTGATATTGCGGAGATTTAAAATATAAAAACTTGAATAAGATAAAATTTGATTTTGTAAAGCTATAAAATATTTTTCGTCAGAATTATATTTACATTATTATATTTATCTCTTATTAAATAAGTGATAGAATAAAAATATGCTAGTGAAGTGATTTTAAGGAGGGCGAAACCATGACACATAATGGAGAAAGAAAGATTGACAAGGCAGAAAATGCATCTGGTGGATTGGGATATATTACGAAGGAATATCTTTTATCTAATGAGGAATTAGGTAAAAACAGCAGAATGTATGCTATTGTTACAGTACCAGACGGTAGTTCTATAGGTGTTCATGAACACATAGGAGAAGAAGAAAGCTACTATATAATCTCCGGCACAGGAACATATATAGATGATGGTAAAGAGATGGATGTAAATCCTGGAGATATATTTCTATGTAAGGATGGTCACTCTCATTCCATTATTGCAAATAAAAACCAAGATATTGTATTTATAGGATTAATATTAAAGTATGAAGAATAAAGTTCTTAAGTTTTCAAAAGGGGATTTCAAAAAACAAAACCCCAGTATAAAGTTTAGCGAAAATAATATTTTATTAATTGTTGGAGAAGGAGAAATAGGTCATGGTTTCTTTGAAATTATTTCCACCAGCAATTTTAAAGTACGTGGATTAGTCTATTCTTCTTCATATAGAATTAAGCTTAAAAATTCTGGATTTGAAGGATATAAGTGTAAGATAGAATATACTTATAATGGTTCTGGTTTGCTTCCAGGTCATGTTGAGAATAGTGCTTTGACAGTTGTATGTAATGGAGGAGAGTATAATATCCCTTTCACTACTATTATTGAGCGCCCATATATTATGACTAGTTATGGCAAGGTTCAAAATGTCGAAGACTTTAAAAAGCTTGCCATAAAAGATTATATGGAAGCTGCTAAACTATTTAAAAGTGATGGTTTTTATGAAATCCTAAAATATGAAAACGAAAGAAACTTTAATCTATATCAAAATATGAGAACATGGTCTCTTTCGGAGCAGATGTTAGAAGAATTCCTTGTGGCAATTAAGCTAAAAGAAGTTATCTTTCTTTCATTTTCCGGTGAAGGGATGATGTTTGAAGATATAAAGGAATCTACAAAGGGTGTCCTTACTTTAATGAAAAATACATGGGGGTATATGTCTATTCATGTAGAAGCAGAAGGAGATTTTATTAAAGTAATTCACCCGGATATAACTACAGAAGATTTTGTGGGAAGTTCATATGAATTTGAATATTTAATTTTGCCTAAAAATCTTCATGGTGGAAGAAATTTTGGTAAATTAAAATTCATAACCCCATATGAGGTTATGACATACGATATAGAAGTTAGACAGAATCTACAACTTAATCCTAATCATCATATGGCTGAGTTTTATTTAGCCGGAATAATTAAAGAGTACGTTAGTTATAAAGCCGGTAAAATGACTAAATCGGAGTGGGTAGAATCGGCTTTAGACAAAATAAGAACCCTTAGGAAGTTGGATCCATCTAATGAAATATATCAGTTACTTCATACCCATATTTATTTTATAGATGGAAGAGTTGAAGATGCGAAATGGATTCTTGAAAACTATAATTACAACAAATTTGCGATTGCTAAAGATCCTACAATTAATTGCTATTATCAGTATTTAACAGCATTAGTTAGGGATAATAGAGAGTATGAAGAAAGAGTTCTAGCGGATATTAAAAAGACTTATGTATTTAATCCGAGTTCTTGGTTGTTGCTTTATATGATTGTTCATTTAGATTATAAGTATAAGACAAATCCATATAAAAAATTAGAAGCTATAGAGAAACAGTTTGGATATGAAAACCATGAGATATTATATTATCTTGAGGCATATTCTTGTTATGAAGAAAAACCTACTTTATTGAAGAAATTAGGAAATTTTGAAATACAAGTTTTTAATTTCGCAACTAAGTATGGCTTTATGACGAAAGAACTTGCACTATTTATAGCGAATTTTATTAGTCAAACAAAAGAATTTTCATTGATTTTATTCAATATTTTAACTCGAATATATACAATGTATAAAGAACCTATGATACTTAGTACTATTTGTACTTTACTTATTAAAGGAAGAAAAACAGATAAAACAGCCTTTAATTGGTATCATAAAGCAGTAGTTTTAGATATTAAGATTGCTAAGCTTTTTGAATACTATATGATGAGTCTTGAAGAGGATTATTTAAGAGAAGCGTTGCCACGTCCTATTTTCTTGTACTTTATGCATGGACATATTTTAGATTATAAAAAAGCAGCAATCCTTTATTCTAATTTGCTAACCTATGCCGGAGATGATGAAGAACTATTTTTAGGCTATAGAGAAAAAATGGTTACTTTTACTTGGCAACAAGTTGAAGCAAGACATATAAATGAGTCTCTAAGAGTTCTTTATAAAAAATTCTGTGTGGAAGATGACATGGATGAGGAACGTGCAAAGGCTTTATTCGATGTATGTTTTGCATATCAGGTAAAAACTAAGGTTCCCAATATTCATTCTGTAATTATCGTGGAACCAAATGGAGAGATAAAACAACGTGTACCATATTTTAAAGATTCTGGTGCTATAGTTTATCTTTACGATAAGGAATCAAGGATAGTATGGTTATCTAAGTCTGGAAATTATTTTGCAGATAGTATTGTTTTTGAAAGTAAAAGGTTGTGTTATGAACCTAGATTAATAGATTTATGTAAGAAATTTGGTGTTGGAGAACAAATTTTAAGACCAGCTAAAGAAAAAGTTGAAGTTACTTTTGACAATATTAAGACATATGGGAAAGCTTGTTTTGAAGATAAAGATGTATTTACACTTGTAAGTAAGCATATATCTGATACAGATTATGAAAAAGATGATTTTGTAACTGCTGTTGCTTTCTATTTGTTTAAAAAATTTACCTTTGATAAAGTTACTTTAAATTATCTTGCTAATCACTACGTTGGACCAACAGATAATATGAAAATGCTTTGGAGAGCATTAAAAACATATGAAGTGCCAGCTTATAAAATTGGTGAGAGAATTATTACACAGATGGTTTTCTCAGAGAATTTATATGGAGAAGAACCAATATTTATTGACGCCTATAATAATGATTCCCTTTATTTTAGATTAAAGCAAGCATATTTAAGCTTTATTTCTATGGAATATGTAGTTAAGTGTAGGAAGATTGATACAACTATATTTGAAATAATAGCTCGTGAATTAGATATGAAAGAAGAGTTACCAGATATTTGCAAGGCTGCAGTACTTATATATTATTCTAGCGCTAAGATTCCAGAAGAATATTTGGAGACTATTCATCATACTTTTAAGGAGTTATGTGCAAAGCAGATAATTTTTTCAGAGTATAGCAATTATCCTAATGATTGGCTTGTTGAAACACAATTATATAATAAGGTGATTTTAGAGATAAGAACTGAAAAAAATAGTAAGATTAGGCTAAGCTATAAAATGAAGAGAGGGGAAAAGGAAGAAATTGGTTTCCACAGCGAGATAATTAAACCAATTTTTGATAAGATTTTCGTAAAGACCTTTACTTTATTTACCGGAGAAGTACTTAGTTATTATACAGAAGAGTTAAGCGGAAAGAAGATAATAAAAAGCGAAGAAAAAGAAATTACCAATACTAAAGTTATTAAATTTGGTAAATTTGGTAAATTAAATGCTATTTCTTTATCAGATCAAGACAAGAAGAGAAGGCTTATGCTTAATTATGTTGAAGAAGATATTTTAGCAGATAAATTCTTTTTAAAATAAGATATTTTAGAAATCACGTTTCGTAATACATAGGAGATAATTTTTTGCAAGCAAATATTTTAGGGATAGAATTAAATAATGATTTTTCTCAGATTAGTTATTATGATGAGCAAATAGATGAGGTGGTTACCTATAAGACTGTTACTGGTGAAGAACAGATTCCTATGGCAATTTCTTATTTTGATGACCAATGGGAAATAGGAAATAAGGCTATGGAGATTTATAAAGACTATCCAGACAAAGTTAGTAAAGATATATTTAACTTTGCTATTTCTAGATCTATGGTATACCAAGGTGGCATAAAATATCCGGCTGTAGTACTTTTGACTCATTATATTGAAAAATTGCTAGCTAAGTTTTCTTCTACTGAGTATTTAACTTTCGTTGTTTCTGATGCTAATATTGATACTACAGGTATGCTGATTTCTATTGGAACTAGACTTGGAATTAATAAAAATAAGATTTTTGTTATAGATAATAAAGAAGCTTTTTGTAGATATATGCTTTATCAACCGAAGGAACTATGGCAGTATGAGTCTGCTTTATTTACCTGTGATGAAAAAGAGATGAAGGCATATATGCTAAAAAGCATTAAACCGGATTTAGATAAACAAAGAGAATTTATTATTGTTGATAAGGTTGGTAGTGCAAGACTTGATGAATTAAATGCAATAAAACCATTTGTTGCCAATTTAAATAAAACAGCAGATGAAAGTTTTACAGATTTTGTTAAAAGTATATTTGATAAAAAGGTAATATCTTCAGTATTTCTAACCGGTGTAGGATTTGAAGATCAATGGTATCCGGAAACCTTAAAATATATTAATAATGGACTAAGAAGCTTTATTGGAAATAATCTTTTTTCCAAAGGCGGAGTATATCTTTCTTATAGTAAAAAAT
>JAISGP010000105.1 GCA_031263035.1 Lachnospiraceae bacterium
TGCATATATCTTGATGCAATTAAACAAAGAATTATTCCAATAATTATTAAAATATAAGTTGGATCAAGTCCAAAACCATAAAATCCATAACCTAAACCGTACATATCATAACCTCCACTCTTCTAAAAGTCTATCACAGTAATTAATCATTATATCAAATTTGAACCTTATAAATCTTCTATTTCATACTGTTTTCATTCTTACACTAAAAAAAGCTGGTTAAAATTTATATTATGAGAAGCAAAGCTTTATTTATTATCATTAACATTGGCAATTAATCCCTATTTTAATAATACTCAAATATAGATTGAATTGCATCTGAAATATACATAAATTGTAGCTCACCTATCTCTCCGATTTTTTTATATCCTCTTGTTCTCAAATCAATATATTTCATTTGCTCACATTCAATTACACCCATAATCTCATTATGTTCTAGCTTCATGTGAAGTGGGTGTTCTATAGTTTTTCTTACAATTGGACAAACAATTGTCTCTTCATTTATATTAAAAATATTTTTACTAACTACTAATAGTTCGTCCTTTATACCTTCAACTTTAATAATATCCCTTTGGTTTACAGAAATAAGGCTCATTAAAATTACCACCTCTCTCTTCCAACTGGTTCTCCCCAATTATACTCTTCTAAATGTAAAATTGGTCCATTAAATTCTTCATATCTTTCCTCAAGGGTTTTGTGTTTGAATTTCTTTGAAATAATTATTTCATTCTTAGTAACATCTAAGTCGATCTCATCACCTACCTGAAGCCCAATTATTTTTAATATATCTTTTGATAAACGAATTCCTTGGCTATTTCCCCACTGTTTAACTTTTGCTGTCATATTTGTACCCCCTTTTCAATAATACTTTTTATTTTTACATACTTCATAATTAAAGTAAATCTTTATCGGTTATCCAAAGTATATCCAATGATGTTGCAGATGTCAAGTCTGTTTTTAAGCCTGAAAAAGCACCCACAAAATGAGTTTATAACTCTATTTGTGGATGCTTAGTTTTATTTTCCTTCAAAAATAACTTCACCTGATTTTAGTTTAGCGTGTGCTTCCATACCGGGAACAATTTGCTCATTAATAATGGCTTCGGCAAGTTTATCTTCAATTTCGTTTTGAATTGCACGACGAAGAGGTCTTGCACCGTATTTTATATCTGATCCGTTTTGGACAATATATTTTTTAACAGATGGAGTAATCACAAGTTTAATACCCAACTGCTCTTTTGCTCTATTTGCAACTTCCTTACTAAGGAGATTTACAATCTTAGATAGCTCATCTTCAGTAAGTTGATGGAATACAATAATATCATCAATACGATTTAAGAACTCAGGCTTAAATGAAAGACGAAGTTCTTTCATCATAATGTCTTTCATTCTCTTGTAATCTGCCTTTTTATCTTCTTTATTGGAGAAACCAAGTTTCTTTTCGTCATTAAATGACATGGCTCCGATGTTAGAAGTCATAATTATAATTGTATTTGAAAAATCTACAGTTCTACCTTTAGAATCTGTAATTCTTCCATCATCTAAAACTTGAAGAAGTACATTAAATACATCTGGGTGAGCTTTTTCAATCTCATCAAATAGAACCACTGAATAAGGATGACGTCGAATCTGTTCTGCTAGTTGCCCGCCTTCATCATATCCTACATATCCCGGAGGAGAACCAATAAGTTTAGACACTGTATGTTTCTCCATGTATTCGGACATATCCACTCGAATCATAGCATCCTCAGTTCCAAAAAGTGCCTCGGCAAGAGCCTTACTAAGTTCTGTCTTACCTACACCGGTTGGTCCCATAAATAGAAAGCTTCCTACAGGTCGTTTAGGATCTTTTAGCCCAATTCTTCCACGTTTAATAGCTTGTGTTAATGAAGAAACGGCTTCATCTTGACCAATAACTCTTTTGTGTAAAGTTCCTTCAAGCTTACGAAGTCTTTCATTTTCAGTTTTATCCATTTCAGCAATTGGAATTTTAGTCATCTTAGCTACGACATCTCTAACTTCATCTGCAGTAAGAACTCTCTTATTATTCAATTCTTGCTTCTCTAATTTAGCTTTCTCTTTATCAATTTTCTTCTCAAGCTTCTGCATCTCATCATAAATATTAGACACTTCCTCAAGTTGTTCATTTCGGATATTTTCTTCAAGACTTCCCTTTAACTCTTTTAGTTCATCTTCTAAATTTTTGACTTTATTTGTTTTTGCAAATGAACCTAAATGCACCTTAGCTGCTGCTTCATCTATAACATCTATTGCTTTATCTGGCAAATATCTATCTGCAATATATCTTTTAGCAAGCTTAACTGCAGCTTCAATAGCTTCATCTTCAATAATAAGATCATGATGCTCCTCATACTTTTCCTTTAATCCTTCTAGGATAAGAATACTTTCAGCTGTTGTTGGCTCTTCAACTGTAACAGGTTGAAAACGTCTTTCAAGAGCAGCATCTTTTTCAATATATTTGCGATATTCAGAAATTGTAGTAGCTCCAATAAATTGTAATTCTCCACGAGCTAAAGCTGGCTTTAAGATATTCGCTGCATCCATAGAACCTTCCGCAGAACCGGCTCCAACCATAGTATGAACCTCATCAAGAAACATAATTACGTCTCCGTCAGCAATAACTTCTTTAATAAGTCCTTTAAGTCTTTCTTCAAACTCACCACGGTATTTTGAACCTGCCACCATTCCTGATAAATCAACAGAAACTATTCTCTTATCTTTTAAATTATCCGGAACAAGTCCATAGGCAATTTTAAGGGCTAACCCTTCTACAACTGCAGTTTTACCAACCCCCGGCTCACCGATTAAGCAAGGATTATTCTTTGTTCTTCTAGATAAAATCTGCATAATTCTATGAATTTCATCTTCTCTACCAATAACAGGATCCAGCTTACCTTCCTTAGCTTTTTTAGTCATATCATTTCCATATTTCTCAATATAACTTTCCCCAGATTGGCTTCTGTCAACCCTGTTACCTGCCGCTTGCATATAATCAGCTGGATTAACTCCAATTGCATGCATTACATCTCCAAATATTTTCTGGATATTTATATTTAAAGTAACTAAAATTCTAGTAGCAACACAATCTACATCACGTAAAAGTGCTAATAGCAAATGTTCAGTTCCTATTTCATCAAATTTAGTACTAATAGCTTCCTTAGCTGCTTGTTCATATACAAATGAAAGTCTTGGTGATGGCTTTGGATTAACAGAACGTCCCCAAGATACTTGAGGTGCAACAAGTTCTTCAATAACCTTCATAACCTGTCTTTCATCTACTCCATTTGCCATTAAAACTTGACTTCCTACACCTGTAACATTTTTTAATAATGCAAGTAAAAGATGCTCTGTTCCGGTATATGGATAATGCATCTCTTTGGCTAGTTTATTAGCAATTCCAACTACATCAGTTGCTTGTATAGTAAATTTCATATATTCGTCCTTTCTTATGGTATACATAAATTTCTGCAAATAATTATTATAATGGGAAAATTTCTACAATTATTTATCTTATGATTTTCTTGAATTGAAAGTAAATATTTTCCATTACTTTAACGAATAATTAACTTAACGGTTAATCTGTCATTAGTCGCAAATTAATCTTCTTCAATTTCCCCATCATAATATCCATATAATTCATCAACAATCCTATAAACATCTTCTTTAGTTATATTCTTACAATATCCCTTAGCTAAAATAGGTTGAAGAGATTTTTTAAGTTTCTTTAGGGAAGCATTTTTATCCACCTCAATTGAAATTACTGCTCCTCTTCGCCTGTCAATTGTAAGAAACCCATCTTGTCTTAAAAAACTATAAGCTTTATTTACCGTATGCATATTAATTCCAGTAAGTTCTGCTAACTGTCTAACAGAAGGTAGGCTATCTCCCGGCTTCATCTCTTGCAAAGCAATACCCATAATTATCTGATGATAAAGTTGCATATAAATAGCTTCATCAGAATTAAAATCTATATGAATGTACATCTTTACCTCCTTCAATGTTCTAACTGTTATGCTTGTACTATAACACACTGCAAATAAAAAAGCAAGTACCTATTGTACCTGCTTGGTAAAGATTGTGTGAATTGTGTTTATATCTTACGTTGT
>JAISGP010000063.1 GCA_031263035.1 Lachnospiraceae bacterium
GGATTTGAAAAAGTTGTATTTGTAATTAATAAAAAGAATGAAGAAGCATTTAAAGAAGTTATTATTGATAGATTAAAACCATATCTTGATGTATCTTATGTTTTTCAGGAGACTTCTAATGTTCCGGACAAATATGCTGAGTATGGTGATAGAACAAAGCCTTGGGGAACTGCCCACGCAGTTCTTTCAGCTAAAGATAGTATTGAAGGTTCATTTGCAGTAATTAATGCAGACGATTTTTATGGAAGAGAAGCTTTCGAGAAAATCTTTAACTTCTTAGATACTACCAAAGATGATGATAAATTCAATTATACAATGATTGGATACCTTTTGAAGAATACAGTAACAGATAACGGTTATGTTTCAAGAGGTGTATGTGAGTTAGATGGTGAAGAATATTTAGTTTCAGTAAATGAAAGAACTCATATTGAGAAGATGAAATCAAGTATAGCTTATACTGAAGATAATGGAAAAGACTGGGTGAAACTTCCTGAAAATTCTATAGTTTCTATGAATTTGTGGGGATTTTCACACAGTATGCTAGATGCAATAGAAGAAATGTTTCCTAAGTTTTTAGAGGAATCTATTAAAAATGGAAATATTGAAAAGGGTGAATTTTATTTACCAAGCGTAGTAACAAAGCTTTTGAAATCAGATTTAGCCCGAGTTAAAGTTTTAAAATCTCATGATAAATGGTATGGAGTAACATACAAAGAAGATAAGCCAGATGTAATGGCAGCTATTCAGAAGATGAAAGATGAAGGAACTTATCCTAATCTTCTGTGGAAGTAGAAATCAGGTGTCAAATGAGCGAGATTAATGGTGATAGTAGGAATAAAATAGGCAAAGGTAATATGAACGTTACAGGTTTTCTTAGACTTTACCTTCAATGGCCTATTATAATGGCAATCATATTAGTTGTCTTAAATATAATCATGTTGATTTATGATAGATCAACAGGTTTATTTATGGCAGTTATTGATGTTGTTTTAGTTATTATCAGTCTTATTATTTATTTTTATGGACGCGGCAGAATAACAATTGATTTAATTAGATTTGCAACTAGATATGGTAGTGTTCAAGAGAATCTCTTAAAAGAATTAGAGATTCCTTATGCTATTTTAATGTTTGATGGAACTATAATTTGGAGTAATAATGCATTTTTATGCTTACTTGATGCAGATGAAAAAACTATAAATCATCAAAAGAATATTAAAGATATTTTCCCAGAGATAACATCTAATGAAATCCCAAGAAAAATGGGCGGGGAAAGTGTTATAGAGTTAGATTATAATAAAAAACGCTTACGCACAAGAATATCTTTGGTTAGTATTGAAAATTTAAATGATGATGAAAAACTATTACAACTTCCTGCAAATAAAGAATTTTTCGTAGCTGTATATTTTGAAGATATTACAGAAGCTACAAATGCTTTAAAACAAGCTGAAAATGAAAGAATGGTTTCCGGATTAATTTATATTGATAACTATGATGAAGTGGCAGAAACTACAGAAGAAGGAAGGCTTTCTCTTTTATTTGCGATTGTAGATACTAAGATTAATCAGTATTTTAGTAAGGTACATGGAATTGTAAAAAGAATGGAAAATGATAAATACTTTGTAGTCTTAAAATATAAGAATTTTAAGGTTATAGAAGATGACAAGTTTTCTATTTTAGATGAAATAAAAGATATTAAAAATGTTGGAAATAGAATACCTGTAACCATAAGTATCGGTCTTGGTTATTCAGGTAAATCATATACGGAAGCCTATGACTTTGCCAGAGCGTCTATTGAGCAAGCTCTTGCTCGTGGTGGCGACCAGGCAGTTATTAAAAATAATAATGATATATATTATTATGGCGGTAAGCAGGAACAGACAGCTAAAAGTACTAGAGTAAAAGCTCGTGTTAAGGCAGAAGCTCTTCAAGAACTTATTACTCTTAGAGATAGAATCTATATTATGGGACATCAGACTCCTGATGTGGATTGTTTTGGAGGAGCTATAGGTATTTATAGAGCTTGTATGACATTAGAAAAAGAAGCTCATATTGTGTTAGATGAATTTCCTTCTACAATTAAAAATCTAGTAACATTCTATCAGGAAAGTCATGAATATCCTGAAGATTTATTTGTAAATAAGGAATATGCTTTAAAAAATGCTAAACCATCAGACCTATTAGTAGTTGTAGATACTAGTAGACCTAAGATGACTGAATGTAGCGAGCTTCTTGATTTAATTGATACTATTGCAGTTATTGACCATCATAGGCAATCTCCAGATGCAATATCTAATTCAACTCTTTCATATATTGAAACTTATGCTTCAAGTAGTAGTGAGATGGTTTCAGAAATTTTACAATATGTTAAGGGTGGAATTAAAATTCCTAAGCTTGAGGCAACTTCTCTTTATGCAGGAATTATGATAGATACTAATAACTTCCATAATAGAACCGGAGTTAGAACCTTTGAAGCAGCGGCATTTCTTAGAAGATATGGTGCAGACTTAACCTTACTTAGGAAATTATTTAGAGATGATATGGATTCATACCGTGCTAAGGCAGAGATTATTAGTAGTGCTGAGAATTATCATGGTATATTTGCAATTGCAAATGGCTCAAATCTTATGGTTGAAAGCCCTACGATTATTGGTGCCCAAGCAGCAGATGAACTTTTGGACATTGTAGGAGTTAAGGCTTCATTTGTCCTTACTGAATATGGTGGAAAAATATATGTCAGTGCTAGGTCTATTGACAGCATCAATGTTCAATTAATTATGGAGCATATCGGTGGAGGCGGTCATATGAA
>JAISGP010000044.1 GCA_031263035.1 Lachnospiraceae bacterium
TTTGATGAAGCACATACGTTGTTAAATGATTTAAAGCAAAATTATATACAGTCATCAGGAAAAACAAAAAAAAGAGGACAAATAGGATTGCAAAAAATAGCTGCAAATTATGTTCATGAGTTAAAAATAGATGAAGATTATAAAATAGAAGACGGTAGAGCAAGATTGACGCAAGAGGGGAGAAGAAAAGCAGAAAGAGATTTTAATAAAAGAAAGTTGAATATTGGTGATAGAGAGTTTGAACAATATCGTGAATTCGGGGTAGATGAATGGACACAGACAGTAGTATGGGCATTAACTGCAAGGGAGTATGCTGCAGGCAGAGAATATACGTTAAACAACAGAGTAGGACGAGTGTTTAAAGTAAAAAATAAGGAAGGTATTGAGCAGGCGACTATAATAATAGAAAGTTTAGCATCACAAACTGATAAAGAAGGAAATATAATAGCTACTGTTGAAGTTGGAGAAATAACGTTTGCAGTAGAATTAAAAGGTGTTATATATAATAACTTAAGAACCGGTGAGGAATTAAAGAAAGCAATAGAATCGGTACATCCAGAGTTTAAAGATTTGGAGATAGACAACGGTTTAGATAGAAAATATGTGGATATAATAGATAAAGCTACAGGACAAGTGAGTGTATCATCAAAATGGACTGGCTTGCATACAGCAATAGAGGTATATTTAGAAAGTGTTGGAAAAGCTAATTTTAATGGTATGTATACTGAGGATATGAAGATAAGTAGTAAATATTCAATAATAAATTGGTTGGAGACGTTAGCTGGAGTTAGTGGATACACTGGAACAATGCCTGAACAATTTTTTAATAGAACATTAAGTAGAATGTTTAAGAAAGGAATAAAAAGAGTTGAATCAGAAATGGTTGCAAAGCCTATGATAGCTAGAGCTAAGGTATATGATACTAATGCTAAAAGAATGAGTGCAATAATAGATGACATGTTTAAAATAAGAGGCGAGTTAGAAGATGAAAATGAAAAAATGGGACAAAAATTAAATACAAATGGTTTATTGATTTTTGGAAGTATAGAAGAATTGAGAATAGCGGAAGAATATATAAGAACGCATGCAAGAAGATTAAAGAAAGAAAATGGACAAGAAATGATGCAGGATGACAGGATAATAACAATAGATGGGGAAAGAGATACGCATGAAGAGATAGCGAACAAAATAAAAATGGTAAAAGACGCTTATGAAAATGGAAGAAGAGGCTATGTAATATTAGCAACAAATATAGTGTCAATAGGAGTTGATGTACCGATAAGTTATGTGTTGAACGCAATGGCGGAACAACAGGATGAAGCAGCTAGGAAACAGTTAAGGGATAGAGCTGGAAGAAACGGAAATCAAGGATTTAGTCGAGAGTATTATAGTATAGAAGGTATAAAAGAAACTGATGGAAATAGATTATTATTGAATAAATTGAAAAATAGTTATTCTAGAAGTCAAAAAGATGCAATACTAGATAGAGGTAATTTAGATACTGGTGGTGAGGAATATGTTAGTGTGTTTAATAGACTGAGTGCGACTGAGAGTTTAGATGGAGAATATTTATCCGATACTGGAATAGAAGTAATGAAAGGAATAACAGCTATAGAAACTGAAAGTGAAATAGAAAATGCCGAACGAATGATAAGGGAAAATGAAAGAGAGGTAGAAATACTGCAACAGTTTGCAACGGAAGCTAGGAAATTTGCAAAAGGATCAGTGATTTGGCAAAAAGAATATTTCGGGAAAATATTAGACGAAGATGATTATTTAAATATAGGTAAAGCTATACTAGGAGAAAATGTGTCACAAGAAGCAGCACGTCAAGTTGGTAGAGATCATATAGAGAAAGTAAGGGACGGTGTGTATAAAAGAATAATAGAGGCTAAGGATTTATATTTAAGCGCTCAAGAGGAAATAAATGCACAAATAGAGGCAAGATTTGCTGATAGCCGTACATCTTTTTTACTAAGTATGGTGGAAGTAACTGCAGGCACAGAGAAAGTAATAGCTAGGGATAGGTTATTTTATGGTGCAGCATCAAAAGTTGCGATAGATGGAATAAAAGAATTGATGATACAGGTTGAGCTAGAAGTAACTGTAGAAGCACAAACAAAAAATATATACGAGAGTAAAGCAGTAAATGAATTAATAAGTAGAGTGGATAAAGCAAGTAAAAGAAATGCAATATTGAGAATATTAAATGCGATAGCATCGTTTTTTATGAGTATATTGCATAGAATAATACCGGTTATAGTTCCGTTAGTAGTAGGAGGTGGATTAATACTTATAGCACTATCTATGTTATTGACACCTGGAGCTGGGGTACTAGCTACAATAGGTGGATTTTTAGCGAAAATAGCCATATCAATAGCTGGGTTTAGTGGATTGTTAGCAGGAGTACCTTTTACGTGGGTAATAGTTATAGCTGTAGTCTTGGTAGGATTAATGGTGGTGTTAAATGGTTTTGTGAAGAGAGTAACATCAGCAGTAGATGAGAGAGATAATGAAAATATAGCTGAATATAGAGCTACAGGACGAGGATTTATAGCTGCTGGTTCAGGTACCATAAATAAACTATTAAGTACATTGTCAAAAATAGGTTTGTATATGAGTTTTTTGGCAATAGCTTCTGGATTGCTAATACCTGGGTTAGGAATGGCATTTATAGCGACTGGAATATTGTTAGGGGTAATTGGTGTTGGTTCGTCACTATTGTTAATGATAAAAAACCGTAAAGTATTAATCAATAAAAAAGTGGTAGTGGATACACCAATGGATAAGACTGGTAGAAATATAGGTATTGGGCTTATGATGGGTGTGGGTGCTGTAATACCTGTCATTTTAATGGGTTGGATATCTGGAATATTTGTGGGAATAGGATTTATATTATTAATGTTAGGATTGAAGTATATAAGTGACAGAATAACAGGGAATGCTGTAAATATAAGAACAAGTTTGTTAGCGAAAGAGACTTTGATACCTGTAGTATGTGCGTTGATAGGTGGAAGTTTAGCTGCATTAATAGCTACAGGGATGTTGACGATAACTGGAAGTATAGTAGGTGTGCTTTCTGGCGGACTTATGTTGGCATTTGCTGTATTAACTACTATAGGAGTAATAACGTATATAGTGAACAAGAACAGAAAAGATAGAATAGCTATAAGAGAGTATGTAAGTGCTACAAATAAGATAGATTTCTTTAATAGACCTGTATTTAAAACGCTAAAAAACGTGATGATAGGAATAATATGGACGGCAATTCCATTGTTGTTTTCAGGGTTGATGTTATTTATTGGAGGATTTTTTTCATTGTCTTTGGTGCCAATGCTAATAGCATTAAGTGTGGGAATAGTCGTAGTGGTATTAGTGGTTTTTGTTGCAGGAAAAGAAAGAACAAAACAGTTAGCTACAGCCACTGTAAGTGCAACAGGGGTAGCATTATCTGTGTTAAGCAGAGTGAATGGTGTTTCACAGACAAAGCTTGAAACGCAGTCTCAGGAAAAACAGTTTAGTGAGGAACAATCTCGTAATGTTCGTTCTCAAGTTGAATCTCAAGTATCAGAACAACCAGTATCATCTTCCCCAGCTTTAGAAACAATGCCACTATCAAGTCCAATTGCAGTTGCTATGAAGGCTGTTGGAGTGTCTTGCGTAAGCTCTGTCAATCCGTTTACGGTGCCATTATCTATGGCACCTATCATGTTTACACAATTTCAAGAAACTTCGATAAGTGCTACAGATGTAATGTCAGAACAGCAAGTATTGGAAGACGCTGGATACATGATAGAAAATGCAGGTACGGACAGTAATGGCAGATACTATGTGATAATTAAAAATGGTGTAAAAATGAAGATATATGCTACTGATAAAAAAGGTAATAATGTATTTAACATAGAAAAAATAAATGAATTGTACGAATTAAAAACTTTTAATGAAACGATGTCACGAGCAGAAGATAAGTATGATGCGAATGGAAGATTATACTGGTCAATAAGTGTTGGCAAGATGGAATATACAGTATATCCGTATGATATAAATGGGAATTTAATAAGTAGAGAAGTAATGTTAATGCTATTTAATCCTTTACTTGAAGTATTAAAGAAAAGCAATCCTATGACGGCTAATTTGGTAAATATGTTGGATGATAATGGATATGTATATTGGCAAGTTGGAGAATATAGAATATATCCATTTAAAAAAGACGGGACTTTAATGACAACTGAGGAATTGGCAAAGGCGATAACCAACACACCTATAATAGAGGCATTTAGAAAATATTTAAATGAGAATAATATAGTTTTGGAAGATACTGTAATAGAGAATATATTATTTGATAGAGAAGGGAACTTAAGAGGAGTGGTGAAGTGGGAGGGAGGGGAAATAACGAACGTAAATGAGTTATATCGGAACTATCAAGTATATAAAGCATTTAAAGAATACTTAACGAGTCAAGGAGTGATGTTAGAAGAAAGAGTGATAGGGGAAATATTATTTGATAGGGAAGGGAACTTAAGAGGAGTAGTGAAGTGGGAGGGAGGGGAAATAAAGAACGTAAATGAGTTATACCGGAACTATCAAGTATATAAAGCATTTAAAGGATACTTAACGAGTCAAGAGGTGGTGTTAGAGGAAAGAGTGATAGGGGAAATATTGTTTGATAGTAGAGGGAAGTTAAGGGAAGTAGTGAAATGGGAAGATGGAAGAATAACGAACGTTGATGAGTTATACCGGAACTATCAAGTGTATAAAGCGTTTAAAGAATATTTAACGAGTCAAGGGGTAGAGTTAGAGGAAAGAGTGATAGGGGAAATATTATTTGATAGTGGAGGGAAGTTGAGGGAAGCAGTGAAGTGGGATGGAGGAAGAATAACGAATGCTGAAGAATTATTTAAAAACTATCAAGTATTTAATTCATTTAAGGAATCTGTTTATGTAAAAAATAATGATGGGACATATAAATATACGGACGAAGAAATAGGATTGATGTTATTTAATAGCAATGGTGAATTATATAAATGGGTGAGATTAGATGGTGTTAATGTGGCAAATATAGAATTTTTAATAAGTAATTATGAAAGTTTAAAATCTTTGAAAGGGGAAAATAATTGGCAGAATCAATGTGATTTAGATGGCAATTTATACTGGGAAATAAAAATAGGAGAAAATTCGTATAGAATATATCCATTTGATAAAAATGGAAAGGTAAAAGATAAGCAGAATTTTGAGAAAGAACTTAATAATATAAATTTAATAGAAAATGCATTTCAAGAATTAACAAGAAATGGATATTATGTGGAAATAAAATATGATGAAAATAACAACTTATATTTTAAGGTAAGTCTTCATTCTATTTCTACGAATAAGTCGCTCAATATTTATCTGTTTGACGATAGGGGAAATTTTACTTATAGCTTGGGGAATGTCCGAGACTTATTTAATGCACAGATAGATGCTGGCTATCAAATTTTTTGGCTTACAGTTTTAATTGCTCCTATTGTTTTTGTCATAAATTTAATAAAGAAATGGTGGAAAAGCAGTAGAATTAAGAAAAAAGTCAATTTTAATAATATTGATGAAGTGCAAAATGAAATATTACTAGGAGCAAATTATGCCCCGGATGCGTTAGGAGATTGCAGTAAAAAATTAAGACTTTTTCGTCTATTAAATCCTCAAATTGCAATAAGTAAAGACACACTAATGTTATTAGGCTTTGATGAGGCTTTATCAGTATTAGTAGCGAATAATATGAATGCTACTGATGCTGTAACCACGCAGGCAAGTGCTCCAAATTTTCCAGCGGCTTTTGATGCAAACTTTATGAGGGATTTATTTTTATGTAATTATAGTGATGCAATTATTGTGCGAGAGTTACTGACTTATTTGGCTGATGATAGCGATGGACAACGTGCTATATTAGATGAAATATTTAATAGAATTGAAAATATTGTTGACGATAATGAAAAAAATAATAATGCTTATATGTGGGATGCTGTAAAAAAGAGTTTAATGAATAGAATTGAAGAGGTCATATTCCAACGTATTATAGCTGGGCATGATTTAGATGATGTTTTGAATAATGCGCCACCTATGGATTCAATACTTGTACTGAGAAAAATGAAGCAGCTAGGACTTATTAACAATGAAAGTATACGTGCTATTATTGTAGCGGAAGGAAGAAATAGACCAGGAACATATTCAGAAATGTTTGACGAAATAGTGTATAGACAGGTAGTTTTAGCTGAATACAATAGAATTTCCCAATTTCTACCAGATAGTTGGGGCGAAACCTATGAATATTCTACTAATGAAGATGTAAGAGAAAGAATGCTTAAAAGATTATCTATAGATATAAGATCTTCTCTTGTACTGGATCCTTCTAAGCTTAAAACAATTAGTATCCCTACAGATATTAAATTTGAAATAGATGTTACTCAACCCAAAGGACCGATATCGACAACCCCGCTTACTTTGAGAGAAGCTATAATATATAACTTACTTCAAATGAATCCTTCCTCTACTATTGATTATGGAGTTAGTAATATAAGAGAAGAATTTAATAGAGGTGATTTTGCCAGAGCTATCAGACTGTTAAATGAAAATAATATTAAAGAGTTAAATCCAGAGATTGTAAGTAATTTGAGAAGAGCTTTGTTGGACCGTGATGTTAAGACTGCAAATGATTGTTTAGTTGCGCTTGAAGCTTTATGTTATTCATTAGGAGCACAAGCCATAGACTGGCCTATGACGACATATCTTACGGTTATGATAAACAAAGCAATTGAGGAATATAATGAAAGAATTAATCAAATAAATACAGCAACAGCTAGACTAGATACCTTAAATATAGAACTTAATATGAGACAGAATCTCAGTATTCCGGAACAAATAATAACTGAATGTTGTTTAGTATCTATACGAGAACAAATAGATACATTAAATAGAAATGCAACACAGTTGCGTGGGCGACGTGATGTTGAAGAAAGACGAAGATTAATAGTAGTTGAAAAGAAAATAGAACGATTGAGCATATTGATGGAATTGGCAGTAAGGCAACAACAAGTGTCAAATGTACGTACGTCTGTAATAGAACATATAGAATCAATGCATAAAGTTTTGTTGTTAAAAGCTGCAACTCTTGCTGAGAATATGACTGATATTACTCAAAATCAGTTTGAAAGAAATGAAACTGATATGTTAGGTAAAAGAATGACTGATGAAAAATGGCGTTATTTGTTTGCTCTATTACTCAGTGATTTTAATGGGAGATCTGTTATTCAGGTAGAAGGTGATAGACATGGCCAGTTAGAAACAGAGGAAGAATATGCCGCTCGCATAAAAACACGAAAATATGTAAATATAGATTTATATAATTTATCTGTAGAAGATTTAGAAATTTATTTTCAACAAGTTGCAAAAGCAATGGGTATAACTTTTGATGCGTCCGGACGATCTATTATTTTACCATCCTATATGGCTAATCAAAATATTGTTAATCCAGTTACAAAAAAAGTTAATTTAATTAAAGCAATAGCTTTTTATTATGATCGCATATCAACTCAAAGAGCCAAGATTAAGGATAAAGATTTACAGAATCAATATGATAGGGATCATATTTTAAAATTTAGCGAAGCTTTGAATAATGACTATTTAACTCTATCAAATAAAGTCCAAAATCCGCAAGATGATAAAATGTATAATGAAGAAGTGAAATCTGTTCAGGAATTAATGAATGAGCTGTCTATGGTAACAGGCAACAAGATATTACGCACTATTAGAGGTGTTTTTAGCTCGTTTTTTATTAAATTTTTTGGTTTTGAATTTTGGGGTATAAATACTACAAAACAGAAAATAAAAACGATAGTTCTCATTATTGGTTTAGTTCTTTTAGCGAGTGGTTTTTTTACTATGTATTTTTTTATTCCAATGGGAACAGTGGCTGGGGTTCTTGGAGTTGTACTGGAAGTGCTAAAACAATTAGCTTTTACTTTTGGTGGTGCGTTTCTTTCTGCTGCGACGATTATACCTAAAATGATATTTGGTTATGCTGAAAATGACGATATGAAGTCTTCTTACCTTAAACTTGCCAGTGTCTTTTCAGTTTTGTGGGGAGGTATTCTAGGTGGATTATTTACAAGAGGTTTCCCCGTAGCGATTGGATATATCTTACTGGGTGGTTCAGCAGCTTTTTTAGCAATTGTAACTTTGCTTGTAGGACTTGTAGTTTGGTTATTTACGGGTTCTTCTACGTTTATGGCTTTAAGTGATTTTATGCTTGGTGGCAGAGGTCAAGCGGCAAGAAATCAAGAGAATAAATCACTAGTATATCAAGCTAATTCGAGTAAAATAAAGACGCAGATTTACAGTGTTGCTGTTATGATATTTGCCGTTATATCTGCGTGGGTTTTTTCTGGAGGCGGGGCATTAATTTTAGGTCTTTCTTTGGGTAGTATTATACTTATTATAGGTTCAATTGTAGCTGCAATTTTTCTTCTTATTTCTTATGTCCGCAACTGGTCAGCAAACGGGTTTTTTAAATCTGATTTAGTTCTTTTAATTTCAGGGTTAGCTGTGTTTGCGGTTGTACCTTTAGTTACGATAATTATTTTGCCGGCACTTGCTGGACTTTCAGTAGGAACAATTGTAGGTATTGTTATAATGGCTTTTTTGGCATTAGCCTTTATAATATACGGTTTGTATAGTTTATATAATCATCTTAAAACGACTGATAAAATAGAGGAAACCAGGTACCAGAAAAGTTATAAGCAATTTTTAGAAAGAGAGAGATATGGCTTATTAATAGAGGGTTCTACTGTACAAGGATATTTTAAAAGAACGCTTATTGAGATGAAAGAGGCAGGTCTTATTAGTGACTATGAATTTATGATGTGGACAAATGCACTTAATAACCCTGATAATATTCAGAACTTCGTAGTGTTTAAAGATTCTAGAGCTAAAAGTATAATGGATTCTATATTTGAAACTATATCTTTAGAGAGACCATTAATAGGTTCTAAATATGCAATGCCTTCTTCAGCAATAGTATTGCAAACTGGACAAGAAGTTACAGGTGTATCTATAGATCAGTTATTACTTCCTGATACAGGTGATAAAAAAGGAACTTTGCTTGGCAAATATGCAAAGAAGCAAGCCACTAGTTGGCAAGAAGTTTTGAGGAGAATAGAGAATTTGAGCATAAAGGAGTTTATGAGTTATCTATATTTTTTGCGTCAAAGAAGAGTAAATGCAGATGACATTTTAAATTATGTTTGTGATGGATTGGATGAAGAGGTAGTGAATAATATTCTTAATAGAAATATTAATTTTGACGATATTGGAAATGTCCCTAATACTATGGTTGGTTATGTTGTTGCTATTTTTGCTTTTAAGGATATTCCTGAAGATGATAATATAGAACAAGCATTGCAAGATCGTAAAATTCCAGAAGAATATAAAAATATTTATAGAGTTGCTTGTAATGAGTATAGAAGATTGAGGGCTAACGATGTTGATATAGTATTAGTAGAAGATAATGCGTATTTTAATGATATGATGCAAATACATAATTTTGTAGAAAAATTAAAGAATTTAAAAGAAGAAGATGCGATAGATATTCCTTTGGTACATACAGATCGTGCAAGAGTACTTTTAGCTGAGATTGCAAATTATTTGGAAGATTTTGGTAATCAATCAATATTTAGTAATACTCCAGTATATAAAAGTATTGCTAGTGATATGTTTCAAATGCACAGAAAACTTGCAATAGATAACAGCGATTTAGAATATCTAAGAAGTTTAGAGTTAGTGTTTGCAAATCCTGAGTATAAAGGATCACTGGAAGAAGCATATGCAAAGGAAGTAGAAAAAAGACATGATAGTCCATTTGTAAATAAGTATGAAGCTTATAAGGTTAAAGTGAGAACTTTATTACTTCCTACAATAAGTAATTATTTTGTGAGATCCGATTTAGAATTGAAAACAGACGATGAGCATAGACTAGTTACTAGATCCGACTCTTTAGAAAAGTTTCTAAAAGAATTAGAAAGTGGAAAATATGGAGCGAATGGTCAGTACCTTTCGCAAAGTTTAAGAGATCGTTTTTATCAAGAAAATGCTGGTGAAGAGGTTCCTGAAGAACAAAGAATTTTAAATCTTCGTATTCAGGTTCAAACTCGGTATAATGATATATCATTGTTATTAAATTCTATAAAAGGAGATGGTGGAATTATAACAATGCAAGCTATATTCAATAAGGATAGAATCCTGCAAGCAATTCAAAACAGTGCTATGGAAGATGGTGCTAAGGCTAGAGATAGAGATGCTATAGAGATTTTCTGGGGAAATTATGAAGAGGCAAGTAGAGATTTTGTTGAAGCATTTCAAAGGTTTAGAGATATGGGAAATGATGATATAGACCGTTTTATAGCTAGTACTTTAGAACCGATTCGTGAAAGGTTAAAAAATGCTTTAACGGGTATTGAGAATATTATGAGAGTTTATGCCGATAATTTTAATGCTGGGACGTATGTTAAATATGAAGTATTGCCGAAAATGGCACAGCTTTTAAATATTTTAAATACTCCATTAACTAATCTTGTTCCAGAGATGGAAGTTGATCCATTAATAGCAGTTGAAGCACTTGTACCACAATATCTTATTCAAAGAGCTAGAGACATAGCTGATATATTAGAAATAGCAGTAAGGCATGATGCTGATAATATTACTTTATTAGATACGATTGTAGCTGGCATTAGGGCAAGACTTGCAATAGAGGAAGGACAAGATGGTTATATAGATGATGAAGGACAAAGAGCTAGTTTAAATATATTTATTGAAGAAGTAATAGATATAAAAATAGAACTTGAGGATTATTCTAGAAAAGATGTTATGCCAATAATTGTTAAGGATGGAAAAGTTTTTTACGATATAGTGGGTGAAGCTTTTTTGGAAGCAAGTTCTGGTTTATACGCAGCTAAAAGATTTTTGCGTCATTTAGCAATGAAAGGAGTGCTAAATAAATTAAGAGATATAGGTATTGATATACAGGATGGACTTTGGAAAAGTTTATCTGATGAGCAGTTGGGGAGTATAATAGGCGACGAGACTCGTGATCCTAAACAGGAACTTGATATTGGCACAATGATGGCATTACTGGAAGGTTTGGGTATACCAAGATTTTTAATTAAAGTTGTTGATCACGGGGATGGTGAGAATATTAGAGTTGAAGAAATAAGAGAGATGACAGAAAAATTAAAACACATAATAAGTCCTCAAGGTCCTCCCGAACACATGGACTTTAATGAATATAAACGTCTTTTAGGATTTACGATTGACGACATAATTGGTATTTTAAATAGTTCGCCTTTTGGAGGGTTAGATTTAAAAAATATTTTTGAAGAAGC
>JAISGP010000053.1 GCA_031263035.1 Lachnospiraceae bacterium
CTTCATCAACGTGAGTAAAATAAGTATATTTTATATTGACAAATTGTTAAAAGTTTTGTATACTTTCTGAATAAGAAGTTGGTTTTTTGCCGTAAACGTTTTTACGTTAAAGCGGGGTGCTCGCTTCTTATTTTTTTATATAAAAAACTCAATAATATTTTCCTTTTTTATCTTCACTATATCATATAGAAACATTCTATTACTTATATCTTTTTTTACAATCAAAGTACAAATAAAAATATTATAATGAGAAATGATGTTATTTTCATTTTCAACCGGGAATGCAAATCTTGACAAATATCGATACCATTTTTTTACTTCGTTTCTATGTTTATCTTTGAAGTTATCATTTTCCTTAGTTTTTCGAGAAATCATTATTAACTCATTTATACTATTTATTATATTAGCTTTAGCTCTAGCATATCCGCCTCTTAAACTATATGTATCTCTTGAATGTGTAAACTCGTCGGGAAAATCTTTTCCTATTTCTATTAATTCATTACTTTCAGAGACTTCAATTATCTGACCAATATACTTTTTCAAATATTTTTCTATTTCTTTCCAAGGTTGTTTTCTTTTCCCATGAAATATAATTTCATTAATAACTACAACCTTATTGCCATTTTTGTCTAGAGCAACAAATATTTTATCTTTTGACATTCATTATCCTCCAGTATTAAGTTTTAATAATCTTTGAATTATTGGCGAAGTGCCAAGAAATGAAATATGAACTTTCAAGATTTGTTCCTATAATCTATCATATTTTATAGACAATATCAATTCAAATTTTAGGAGGTTCATATGGAAAAAGCAAAACTATTTTATGAGTATTTTGATGCATGGGTACAGACTTATAAGGAGGGGGCAATTAGAGATGTTACTTTGCAAAAATATAAGTTATCTCTCCAATGGATTAAGAAAATTGCTCCAATTCTTTATATGGAAGACATTAATCGCTCAACTTACCAATCTATTTTAAATGAATATAGCAAATTTCATGAAAGAACAACCACCATGGATTTTCATCATCACTTAAAAGCTGCTATTATTGATGCAGTAGATGAAGGACTTATTTCAAAAGACCCTACAAGGAGAGCTATAATTAAAGGCAAAACTCCTAGACCTAAAAAGACAAAATTTCTAAACCAATTCGAACTTCAATCTCTACTGTCTCATTTAAATCTTGAAAATAAAATTAATTGGGATTGGTTTATACTTTTAATTGCCAAAACAGGGCTACGTTTTTCTGAAGCCTTAGCTTTAACTCCACAGGATTTTGATTTTAGCAAACAAATATTATATGTAAATAAAACTTGGGATTATAAAACTGGCACCGGATTTGCACCTACAAAAAATAAGAGTTCAGTAAGAAAAGTACCTTTAGATTGGATGACTATTGTTCAATTTGCAGGAATAATTAAAAATCTTCCTGATGATAAACCTATTTTTATAACTAAGCCTAAGAAAATTTACAACTCAACTGTTAATGGTATTCTTTTAAGACATTGTAAAACTTTAGGCATTTCTGAAATATCTATTCATGGACTAAGACATACACATGCTTCTCTTTTATTATTTGCAGGTGTTTCTATCGGAAGTGTTGCTAGACGACTTGGACATGCCAGCATGACTACAACTCAAAATACTTATCTTCATATTATTCAGGAACTAGAAAATCAAGATACTGATATAATAATGCGATGTCTTTCAGGTCTTAGTTAAACTATGTAACATATTAACATAACTACTTTTAAAAGCTTAATAACCATCTTTGTGTTCAACTGTCAAGTTATATTTAACAGTTGAACACAATTTAAAAATCACTTAATTATGCTGTATTCCCTTTTATGTTGTGCAGTGTTTAGTGGTAGTAAAGAAATACTTTACAACCACTTTTCATCAACTTCATTATCACTTATAAAACCATTTCTATTTATATTTACCTTTTCTTACATTCTTCCCCTTAATTACTTGTTTTTATAATTAATACCAAAAATACAATTATCATACATAAATTGCTTTATTTCTTCTTTCTTATCCTCATCCTGATAATAATCACTTAGTTTTCTATTAAATTCTTCGAAGTAATCTTCCGAAATATTTAAAACACCATTATTCCCATCAAATAAAACTTTATTTGCAATGATTAATGCAGTTCTTTTATTTCCATCCCAAAGTAATTGCACTTTGGTAATATATAATAAAACTTCAAGAGCTTTTTCTGTGGTAGTAATACTTTCTCTTTCTATATTTGCAAAACATTCAATCACTTCTTTAATTTTTGGAATTGCTGGAATATATGTTTCGTTAGCAATCAATGACACCTGAGTATCTCCTGTTCTAATTTCCCCTGGTATAAGTGCATCTTCTGCTGCAACTAATTTATTTACATCAAGCATAAACTGATAATAACTACTATAATCAGTTCCAATTAGTTCAAAACCTTTTTTTAGATTAACTATAGTAATTACATCATCTACACTAACTCCATTTGCTCGCCCATATTTGACAATCTCTTGTATTTGAAAAAATGTGGTATTCAATACTTCAAATTTTCCTGTATTATAAATCAAAGCAACTAAATCTTGCCTTAATACATAAAGTTCTTCTTTTTTTGATAATTCATATTTGTTTTTATAATACATTATAACACCCACTTTTTCATCATCAGGTACAAATACACTCTTATTTTCCCAACAACCAATCCACTATATTTTTTCTCTCAATTCCATCATAATCAGCTGCAAGAATAACAGGATCCATTGTAAGTAAATACTTAGGATAATTATCCTCTATATTTTTTAAAGGCTTAATTTCTCTTTCTAATACTGCTGGATCCATAATTGAAACGGAAACTTGATAGTATTCAAAAGCATCTTCATTTTTAACTACAAAATCTATTTCACCGTCTTTATCTATTGACCCAACATATACATTTTTATATCGTCTTACTAACTCAAGATAAACAATATTTTCTAATATATGACCTAAATCACTCTCTTTACCTGATACAATTCTATTTCGAAGACCTATATCAACAGTATAATATTTCTTCAAATCTGTTAAATATTTTTTACCCTTTACATCAAATCTATCTACTTCATAAAGTATTAAACTATCTGTCAATCCCCTTAAATATCTATCAACAGTCTTAGGATCTGTTTTTTTACCTGTTGATTTTAAAGCGTTAGAAATTTTTTGAGGTGATATTCTATTTCCTATACTATGCAACATAAATTTTGCTATATTATCAAGAATATTAATATCTGTTACTTTTAATCTAGTAAGCACATCTTTAACTAACACTGTATTATATAAATCTTCTAGATAATTTTCAATTTCCATTCTACTATTTTCATATTTCTCTAAGTAAGGAAATCCCCCTTGTTGCAAATATTTTTGAAAAATAATGTTTCGATCTGCATTAAAATTAATAGATTTTTCACTCTCAAAAAACTCTGCAAATGATAATGGTTGCATTTTAAGTTGAACATATCTCCCAGAAAGATATGTAGCAAGTTCTCCAGATAAAAAATATGCATTAGAACCTGTAATATATACATCACAATTTTCTTTGATAAATAAGTCATCCACAAATCGTTCAAATTGATTAACATTTTGAACTTCATCTAAAAAAATATAATTTTTTTTATCTGGCAATAACCTCTCATCTATATATTTATAGGCTTCCATAAAATCTAATAAATCAATATATTCCAAAGACTCAAAATTTATTTTAATTATCTGCTTTTTTTCAACTTCATTTTCTAATAAATAATTTTCATATAAATCCAACAACGTAGATTTACCACAACGTCTTACACCTGAAACAACTTTGATTATCTGCTTATCTTTAAAAGCCTTTAGCCACTCCAAATATTCTCTTCGTTGTATTACTTTTTTAACTTCATTCATCTGTATCTCCTTGCAACTGAATAAATTCGTTTCTACTCAACATAATAATACCACAAATATCCAAGATTTCAATCTTAAATATTGCCCAAAATATTGTTATTCAAGATTTAAATCTTGATTTTTGTCTAATCCTTAAATATTCAAGATTGAAATCTTAAATTTTCGATTACATATTCTAACAACAAGCTCACTTCAAATTTTATATTGCTTTGAAAACAAATTACAAACCATTGCTTCAATTGTACTTTTCAATAATTATTTTAATGTTCAAGACAAACTTTGTATTATATTAGTAAACTAATAATTCGTCAGACATTGTCTGACGAATTACACTTAGTCACTTACCAAACTCTAAACAACTTTGACTGTTCTTCAATTTCACTTTATAGCTTTGAAATCTAAATAATATTAATGTTTTTACAAATAAAATTGTCCATTTAATCAACCGGCAATAAACTTAAAGAAAAAATATCTAACTCTTTGATTTTTACCCTTCCTTCGAGCAATAATTTATGTAGTAAATTTTTTCCATGATCTTTATTATCCATAGTACTTCCATAAACTGATATTAGATTATGAACAGATCTTTTATTTTTCTCTCTTATTTCCCTTTCTTTACCTCTAGAATATACTGAATAATAAAATATCAATACCGTTTCACTATTATATAAGTCCACATCATCAAATATAGTCTGAAAATATGAATAATCTGCTTGAGCTAAACTATGTCCATAAAACTTAATAAGTTTTAAATCTTTCTTTAATTCAAATTTTATATCATCTCTATCCATAATCCTATATGTTTTTGTAAATGGTAAAATAAGATTAATATCATTTTTATTTTCTTCTATACTTTTATCAAATGCATTATCTATGCCAAAAATGATATTATCATTTCCTAAATTCCCATGAACATTACAATAATAGGCTGGATTTATATTATTTTGATTATTAAAGTCATTTACGAGATATCCTTTTGTATAATTGAATGATAAGACATTAGTATTATCTTTTATTTCCTTTTTTATTTTATCTTTTTCTTCAGAATCAACATCATAAAATTTATCTGGCATAACATTTTTAAAAATAATCTCATCAAGCAAACGACGTGCATTATATCTATATTCCTCACTATTACTAACTATAGCCAAATACGAAGCAAATTCTTTTTCTAAATCTAATAAATCTTTAAATAGTGCACCTATAAATTCTCCTTTTGAAGTAATTATAATTTTATCATTTGGATTAATTCCATTCAGATTTTCATAGGCATTCAAAAAATTAGTATCCAACTTAAAATCACCACCATTACTATTAGGTATTTTAATACCCCTTAACGTCTCTTCATCAAATTCCCTATTTGTACATCCCTTCATATCTCCTTCAATAATATCAAGCTTATTCCTAACGCTTTGTCGAATAATTCTATCTTCCTCTCTTCCAGTTAAATCTTCTTTAACTTGATAATATCCTTTTTTACCATAATATTTTATATCAATGTTTAGCAGAACATTCAATATTTCCGTTTCTATATCAGCCCAATTTTCATTAAAAATATTTTCAGAATAACGCTTTTGAAAAAAATAATACATCCAAAAATTTTTAAATTTATCGCTTCCCATTTCTTTCCGAAACATTGAACGGAGATTATTCTGTTGCTCTTTTCCCGAAACATTAGACAATATATCTTCTTGTTCTTTTATATTTTCAATTTCTCCTTTAAAATACTCTTCAAAAAAATGACTATACTTAGATTTCAACTTAGCAGTTAAATCAAATCCATTTCCTAAAATTATTAATTGTCTATCCATTACTCCTTATTCCTCCTGAAGCTATCTCCATCTTCAATCGTTTTATATTATTGGACAAAGTTTCAAAATAATCCCCATCTACTTTAGTTACTTCATGGTTTTGAGTTTGATATCTTCTAATTTTCCCTTTTTTATTTCCTCAGATAGTATAAAATCTATTAACTTATACTTGAAAGTACATCTTTAATTGCTATCTGTTCAAAAACAACTGTATTTTTATTATTTTTAGTTATCAATGTATATTGAGCCCCTGGTTTCAAATACCAAAATTCAAATTCTTTTTTCTTCCCTTTTTTCTTTATTATAGGTTCATATACATATTTTGATGCATCCACCAATTTTACCTCTATGGCATCTGATGTATAAACAAATAACGATGCATCTAAACTTTCATCACTTGCATTAACCGTTATCGATTTTGTTTCTTTTGGCAAATAAATTGGACTTTTATTCCAACTAAAAATATGAATTTCAAAGACTAAAAATATAAAACATAATACAACTAATAACAAAATTATTTTTTTCTTCTTACTTATGAAGTTTCTCATAATCTTCAATTCCTTCTTTTATCATTTCGCCATCGCCGGCGTTATCCCCATATCCATGTAGCATTGAATACGGACCATCTTCCAATGGAAATGATGGTATATTTTCTCCTAAATTATCAATTTTATTTCCAATATTTTTAACTTTTTTATTTGGAATACTTTTAACAGCATCTCCAACTACTTGTACCCCACCATTAAATACCATATTTTCGATAGCACCTACACCTTGATAAAGTCCATCTATTTTTTTCGTTATTTTTATCTTTTTATTTTTTAAATTACTTAACGTTTGTGCAACACCTGCACCCATAACTATATTTTTACCACCTAGTTTTAAAACACCTTGACCATAATATCCAAATAAATAATTTCCCAAATAATCATCTGCACGATTTTCACCTTTAATAGTCATTTTATCCGACCAATTTCTTGCCCATATGGAAAAATTTGTATTTTTACAAACTCTTGCCTTTAAATCTAATGGTTTACCTGTATTAACCATATTAATAAATTGAATATAATTCCACCCCTTCTTGTCAGAAATAAGAATTATATCATCACCTAAATGTCTTACCAATGATTTAATATCAACATTGCACCCCATAAGTTTATTTGTTAATTTTAATTCTCCTTTAGCCCACTCTATAGATCCCTTATGTTCTTTTTTACGCATTTTTGTATATTCATCAAATGCCTCCGAAGCTAAAGAATAAAGAAAATCCTCATACACACTCACTATCTTATCAGCTTTTTCCTCTGTTGTAAGATTTTTATTATCCTGAATAGCTTTTATTTTCTCTTGATACTCCTTTGGTAAATCTGTTATCTGCTTCC
>JAISGP010000069.1 GCA_031263035.1 Lachnospiraceae bacterium
GTTAACTCCTCATGACCAACATCATACCTAATAGAACAATCTCCGAGTCTAACTCGTAATTCATTATCTGTTGCTAATTCAATTAAAGAATGACATAGGTACTTTTGCTGAGAATTCCAATCAGATTTATATGGAAATATACAATGCATGTATTCGTGCATTAAATAAACTAAATTATAGTTTTTGTTATCAATTCCTTTATAATGCCCATAATATATTTCATTATTTTGATTATTAGTCCCATCATAACAATATGGATGAAGAATGTTGACGGATACAGCCTTATCGGGAACATCTATTTTCAAATGATTTTCAAAAATATTTTCGATATTTTGCTTTGAACCTTCCCATTCATTTTGTACTTTATCTTTATAGGCAACGGTTTCATCATATATAGATTGAAACTCAGGTGTTTTAAAAATATTTTCAGATAAGGCAGATAATTCTGAATCTTCTGTTACTATTTTATATAGTTCTGAATAATTAGAAAAAGTTTTTTTATTTGTACTAATATTCTTGGTATGAAGATAGTTAATAACACATTTTCCAATGGAATCTATCTTATTAAGCAAAGCGGGTTCTAAACGAGATGCAATAGTACTTAGATATGTTTGAAAAATGTTAATTAGCAATATTGTTTTATCAACTTTAAATTCAGAAAGATTAATCATAAAATCACCTGATGTGATTCTAATATAAAATATAGGAATAATCAAATGTGTTATATATCTATTCCACCTTTGTACATGTTTACGTCCAATTATGTAATATACTCGAAGGGATATTTAATGCGCCTCCACCTACGCCAAGGCTTGCGCCAGGCTTGTTCTTGCCGTGATAATCCGAACCGCCAGAAATCAATAAATTATTTTCATAACAATAATCTAATAAAAATTTATTTTGTTCATTAGTAAAAACTGTATAATAACACTCTATCCCATCTATCTTATAATTATTAGTAAGAGTATCAAAGAATTTCATAGAATTGTCACCATATATAAAAATATGAGGTATAAAGACCAAACCACCGGCACTTCTAATCAAGTCAATTACCTCATCTATTTTAGGATAGAAAGAACTCTTATCAATAAAAAATTTGCTAGTTGAATTGGTCATACATTCTCTATAAAAAACATTACTATCATTCCAAGCTTTTTCATTATCTAAAATTTTCTTGTTCTGCGAATACTTTATAATTTCTCTAAGTATAACATCGCCACCAAACTCGGTATCATAGTTTACTTGTATACTACTATAATCCATATAAATACCAAGTTTCTTACAAATATCAAGCAATTTTTCTGTTTGGTATTTATTATCTTCAGCCTCACTCATGTATATATTTGGTAAGGTCTTATTAAACAAGTCAGTGTTAATATTATAACCTAGTAATTCTATTGTTTGTCCATCTATTGCTGTATAAAGTTCACACCCTCTTATTAACTTTCCTGTATAGTAATTTTGTATATTAACACTTTTCAATTCTTCATACGCTTTGCAAGTCACATGATCGGTTATAGACAAGGCTTCTAATTTGATTTGTTCTGCATTTTTTAACAATGTTATAACGTCATCAGTTCCATCAGAATGCGTTGTATGAGTGTGTAAATCTATCATAACAAGGCACACCTCCATATATTTATAACAATAAGTGTATCATAAAAATAGAAAACTTCAAAAAAATACATATTACTATGTTATAAATTGTAAAAAAGTGTTGAAGTTTACCATAATCGGTGATATAATTCACTCGATTTTTAGATAGAAAAGGTGATACGTATGAATCAAAGATTTAGACTTCCAATATCAGTACAATTATTGCTAGTTAAAGACAATAAAATTTTATTACAAAGAAGATATAATACGGGTTATGAAGACGGAAAATATAGTTTTGTTGGAGGACACAAAGAAGAAAATGAAGAAGTAATAGAAGCAGTTATTAGAGAAGCTAAAGAGGAAATAGGAATAGAAATAGAAAATAAAGATTTACAAGTTATAGAAATATTACATAGAAAAACAGAATATGATGAATATATTGATTTTGTAATAAAAGCTGATAGATGGAAGGGTACACCAGAAATAGTAGAGAAAGATAAGTGCGATCAGCTTTTATGGGTAGATAAAGACTCTATACCAAGTAATACAATACTTTTTGTAAAAGAGATATTAAATGATTATGTGAATAATAAAATAAATATATATAAACCATATGGTTGGAAAGGATAATTAGATGCTAAAAATCACACAAAGTTCTATTACATATGATACAGAAAAAGATACATATGATATTAAACTAAAAGCACCATTATCTGTCTGTTGGCAAATTTGTACTAAATGTAATTTAAAATGTAAGTATTGTTTGTCAAGTTCAAGTAGTGAAGGAGAATATGGTTTAAGTACTGAAGAAGCGGTAAAAATAATTAATAACATGGGGAAATTAGGAATAAATAGATTGGATTTTACAGGTGGAGAGCCATTAATAAGAAATGATTTGGACATTTTAATCGAAACATCTATAAACAATAATATAAATACTATTGTTACAACTAATACATTGCTATTGGATGATAAAAATATCGAGTCGTTAAAAAAAGCGAGTCTAGTTCAGATAAGTATAGACGGACCAGAAAATATTCATGATGAACAGAGACAAAAAGAAGTTTATAAAAAGACTATTGAAAATATTAAAATTTTAAAAGATGCAGGATGTAAGATAAGACTTAATAGTTTTATTTACAATTCTAACAAAGAATATGTAGAAGATTTAATAAATTTATCAAAAGATTTGGGAGTATTTTCACATTTATTTATAGTTTTTACACCACAAGGAAGAGGGAGCAATCATTTAGATGAG
>JAISGP010000094.1 GCA_031263035.1 Lachnospiraceae bacterium
TGTGAGTTTTCATATTGATGAAAAAGAAATAACAAATTTAATAAAGGAATATACCTCAAAAGAAAAAAGTGTTGAAGAACAACTAATTGCAGCGAAAAATTCTTTAAATGATGTAATTAAAGCAGATGCTATAAAGGGAGTAGTAGCAACATCAATAAAGAATAATATTAATAATCATCATAATGCAATCTTAGTGGCAATTATGGATAGTTATAAATTGCTATTAGAAGAAATGAAACAGAAATTAGAAGATTTTCAATATAATATAGGTGAATTTGATGGAAATGCAGTATTAGATGAAGAAGCTATAATAAGTATACGAAGTGAATATATTAAATACCAGATGGAGAATGATAAGTTTGAAGCTGATTTTTTAAAGATAATCAGAAGTATTGATGATTTATTACCATTATATTATACGAAAGCGAGAGTGAATGATAAATTTGTAAAAATAAATGTAGATTTAACTTCACTTCAAAGAAAGGCAAATGAATTTTGTAATAAGAAAAAGAAAAGTGAAATTGAAAAAGAAATACAACTAATAAAACAGCAAATAACGAAATTAAATGAGAATGTCAACCTTTCATATAGCGATCCTAAATTTTCTCAATTTGCAAGTGAGGCAAGTTTTTCAGATGGAGTAAAGCAACTTGATAAAGATATAAAAGAAAATGAGAAAAAAAAGAAAGAACTAGAGAAAGAAATGGACTGGTTATATCAACATAGAAGATTTAATATGTGGGATTATGAGAGTGCTCGGGGTAATGTAAAACTACCTAATCTGCATATTAAAGAAGGACTTTGGGATTTAGTTAAAAATTCTGGGAAAAAAGTACACGATAATTCGATAAAATGGATGGGGAAAAATCCACGTCTTGGGACAGCAATGAATAAAAAGCTAGGAAATTTCGTTGCACCATGGTTAAGTAGAGCAAAGAATGGATTTAAGAATATTTCTGTAAAAGCCGTCAAGCTTGCGGGGAAAATAGGAAATGCTTTGGAGAAGCGTCCATTATTAGCTTTGAAAATTACAAAGGCTGCAAAAATCATTTCAAAAGCCTTGCCTCTTATAAATTTTTTGGTTTCATTTACTACATCATATATGGAAAATCATAATGTTGGGAGAGCACTGTCATATGCATTATATAGTACATTAATTCCAGCACTTGTGGAAATACCATTAGTTATAGCTGGAGCACCAGGAATTATTGTAGCGGCTTTTTCTATTTTGGCATCCGTCATAGCAGAACTTTTTTATGAATATAATCCTTGGGTTAGAAAAAAGGTTGATTATGTTGGAGATATTATAAATGATGCTTTTACAAAAGCATTTAAAGGTTTAAGAAGTGTAACTAAAAATCAATTGGCAGGGACAATAGGGGTATCACAATGAACGAATATATAATATATAACAAAATAAATTTAAGGTATTCAGTAATAAAAAAGAATGGACAATATTATTTAGTTGATTATTCATCGCCACGTAGATTTGCAACGTTTTATTCAGCCGCATGGCCATTTTCAAAGATTACAGGATATAAAATTAGCAAAGAACAATTTAGTAGTTGTAATGTAAAAGTAAGAAAAAATTATTCTTTTTTTACGGCATTTGGTATTGGAATGGGTTTGTCCATTTTTTTAAGATTTATTGATATTCCGAATTATATAACCAAAGGTAGTTTAATAAATCGGTTAATAATAACTATGATTATTTTATTAGGGTTTTTCTATTATGTAAATACATTGCGTAAAACACAAGCTCCTATTGAACTATATAATTTAGATAAAGTAAGTATTAGTTATAAATTTTCAAATAAAGTTAGACCATTATTGGTATTTATTGTTATTACAGTATATGTCTTAGCTTTTACATTTGGAATAATATATTTTTTGTTTTTAGAAAAACAAATATCTTTATCATTTTTAATTTGCTTTGTTTTAATGGATTTTATGATTATGATTGCAAATATGAATTTTGTAAAGAACACGGAAATAGAGATAAAAGAACTTATATAGAATAGAATATGGAGGGAAACTAAATGGGAAATTCTGGAATAATAGGTGTAAAAAAAGATGTTTGGGATGCAGCGGTAAATAAAAGTAATACAGCAGTTGAAGGTATTACGAATATTAAGTTAACAAAAATAAGTAAGACAAATGCTAAAAGTGTTAAAGATACTTTTAAGATGTCTGATGAGATTGATCAGATTTTAAATAGTTATAAAACTGTTGCCAATACATATTTTGATAAAATGCATCAGGCAGGAGATAACATTGTTGCAGAAGATAAAAGTGCAGCACAGTCTTTTATTAATAATACAGAAAGGACAAAGTTTTAGAAATGAATGATAATAAAGATTACATTTTTGAGAATTTATTAAATAAAAGCATTTTGACTAATAATGTTAATATTGACAAACTAATTACTATTGGAAGAATGTTAGGAGTAAATAGAAATATTTTTAGAGGAATGTATATTGCAATTAATAATGGGCAACAAGAGTATAGGTATACGAGTTTTATTGGTTCAGACTTTGAAGCAAAATTTGATTACAAGAATAGAGACGTAATAATAAAACGGAATGATATAGATTTACAGATTAATTATGACGATTTTATTCTTTTTTGTGGACTTGTTGATACTGCATATAGTGAAATATTGCCATTATATACGTTGGTTGAATTAGATGTGGATATGTTTGATGACGAATTAAAGGATATGTTTAATAATGAACATAAAGCTTTAACCTATCTTACTGCAAGAAAAATACCACTTACAAATGGATTTGAAAAGTATGTTATTGACTATTTTGGAAGATTATGGCCTTTTGGCGAAATGCCAGATGTGCCACCTATAATAGTGTCGAATATGTTAATAAAAAAAGTTATTACGAAGGGTTTGTCAGATGAAAGAGATGAAAAGTATGTTGAAAATGTTTTAAGAAAAATGCAACTTGATTATCAGCAAATATCAACAGCTTTTATGCCGTTCGAAGCTGCAGTACGGTACACCGGAAGTTTGAAGTAAGTACTACAAGATTAGGAAATATTAATAATATAATATGAGGAGAATTGAAGGATGAAAAATTTATTACCAGTTGGAAGTGTAATATATTTGCAAGATGGAAATGTTAAGCTAGTAATAATTGGTGTTTGCCAAGTTACAGAGCAAGAGAGTGGGGAGAGACCAGCTTATTTTGATTATGTAGCAAGTGAGTATCCAGGAGGATTAAATCCAGAAAGTGTATATTATTTTAATGAAGAAAATATTGATAAAGTAATTTATGAAGGATATAAAACTGATGAGCATGAAAATTATGTAAAAGATGTTGAAGAATGGATGGAAGAAAATGAAGGAACATTTGAAATAGGAAAGATAGAATAATTTTAGTCATACAGGGATTGATAATTATTTTTACCAGTCTCTGTATGTCTAAAAATAGACATATTTGTTCTCATTTGCAATAAAATATACAGATAAAAAACGACTTACTTTTGTTATGACATGAATAAATACCAAAAAAAGATTTCATGGACCTCATGCCCTAGTGGGTGGTACTACAGGTTCAGGTAAGTCAGAATTTCTTACCACATATCTTATAGGACTAGCCATTAACTATTCTCCAGAAGATATAGGTATGCTCATCATTGACTGGAAGGGTGGAGGTATTGCAAATACCTTGGATAAATTACCTCACTTTATGGGAGCTATTACGAACCTTGATGGGGCAGGAACTGCAAGAGCATTAGCAAGTATTAAGGCAGAACTAGATAAAAGACAAAGAGAATTTGCCAAATATGGTGTTAATAATATAAATGGATATATGAGCCTTTATAAGGGGAGATTTGAACCTAAGGAAGGTATAGTTTACCCAGAGAAGCCACTACCACATCTAGTATTAGTATCAGATGAATTTGCAGAACTTAAGGCAAATGTGCCGGAATTTCTAGACGAACTTACATCAGTAGCTCGTATAGGACGAAGCCTTGGAGTTCACTTAATCCTTGCCACACAAAAACCAAGTGGTGTAGTTAATGATCAGATAGAAGCAAATAGTAGAAGTAAGATAGCTCTTAAAATGGCGAGTACAGCAGACTCCAATGAACTACTAAAAACTCCGGATGCAGCAAGTATAACTAATCCTGGACGTGGATATCTGAAAGTAGGAGAAAATGAAGTTTATGAAATGTTTCAAAGTGGTTATGCAGGTATACCATATGACCCAGATGCAGATATTACCGAGGTTGTAGATGAAAGAATATATAGCATAAATGACTATGGTCAATATGAACTTCTTTTAGACCCAAGCGAAGATGTAAAACAAGGACATGATACATCCGATTTGCCAACAGAACTAGAAGCAGTAATAGATGAAGTGAATAAAGTATTTGAAAAGTCAGAGTATGTAGTACCAGATAAGCCGTGGTTACCTAATCTATCTTCTGAAATAGTATCAGAACCTATAGACTTTAAAGA
>JAISGP010000139.1 GCA_031263035.1 Lachnospiraceae bacterium
TAGTGATACTAGGAAAAATGAATTAAACTTTGAAAATGATAGTGTAAATATAAATTATAGTGGAAATAAACAAAATGATTTAAAAATAGAAGAGAGTAATAATCTCAGCTCAAATTCCAATAAAGTTTTATCTTTAAAAGAGATCATATCCATACAAGGAGTTAAAGAAGTGATGCTTGCATTCTTTTGCTACTGTGCCATAGAACAGACAGCTGGTTTATGGGCAAGTAGTTATTTGGTTTTACATAGAGGAATATCAGTTTCGTTAGCTGCGAATTTCGCAAGTTTTTTCTTTATTGGTATTACAGTTGGAAGAGGAGTAAATGGTTTTCTAACGTTTAAATTTAATGATACCCAGCTTATTCGGATAGGTGAAGGAATTATTTTAATAGGAATTATAATGATGCTTCTTCCTTTCGGGAGTATAGTTTCTCTTGTAGGATTAATTTTCATAGGTCTTGGTTGTGCACCCATATATCCGTGTATAATTCATTCCACTCCGACTAATTTTGGAGAAACTCACTCTGGTGCAATCATAGGAGTACAGATGGCAAGTGCATATGTAGGAACCTGTTTAATGCCACCTATTTTTGGACTAATTGCAAATTATATAAACGTAGCATTATTACCAATGTTTTTATTTGTAATTCTTGTTTTGATGTTTATTACATATGAAATGTTGTTGAAAAAAGTGAAGTAAAGTTAGTAATGATTTGAAAAAAAGAACTGGAAACTAATCCGGTTCTTTTTTTAGTTTAACTATGAATATAAATAGAACAAAAAATAAAAAATATTAAAAAATTATTAAAAAGACTATTGATTAAGAAACAATCATATGATAAACTGTATAAATCAAGTAAAGAGTGTGAACTTAATTCAAATTAAGCGATAAACAGAAGCAAGTGTTTTAAAAATGTGTTTTTTTATAAAGTTTACGACAAGTTAGAAGTATAAGTCTCAAATGAAACATATTGGATATTAAATCCTGATTTATAAAAATGCATTCTACTACTTGATATATGCATTCTACTACAAAAAATGTGCAAAATATGATTACCTATGATATTTTAGATTTATGAGATTTTTAATAAATGTTTTTTCAAATTGAATTGAGGTGATAGTAATCTAAGTAGTAGATTGTAAGATACAACAATTATTTTGCACAAAATTTTTAAGGAGGAGCGTCGTTTGGTATGATAAAGATTGTTATCTGTGATAACCATGAAGATGATATTAAAACATTAAAGGCAAATATTGAAAGAATTGCCGGCAAAAATAATATAAATGTTTTTATAGATATTTTCACTTCATCAACAGAATTTTTAAATGCTTTTCATAATACAAAAGATTTTGGCGAAATAATATTTTTAGACACTGATTTAAAAGGTATGGACGGATTACATGTTGCAGAAGAACTAAGAAATCAGGGGTTTGAAGATGAAATAATATTTTATTCTAGGAATAAACCTGAAGTGTTCCATAGTTTTGATGTTGATGCATTTCATTACATTATAAAAGACGAGACCTCTATTGAAAGACAAGAAGAAATCTTAAGATATGCATATAGAGAAATAGAGAAAAAGCGTAGAGATTATATAACCCTAAGCTGTGCTGGTGAGAGTATATCTATTCCTCTTGTAAATATACATTATTTTATCGTAAAAAATCGTATTATTACTGTATATTATGGTAAAAATAAAAGTTTTGAATTTTATGGTGGGTTAGGAAAGATTACAAATTCAATTGTAAGCAAAGGCTTTGTTAGAATATCTAATAATATTTTGTTGAATTTTAATTATATTGAAAAACGTACTAAAACAGATTTAATTTTGAAAGATGGGGAGACGGTTAAAATCAGTCGAGCTATGAGTAAGGAAGCTAATACTTTAATTGATAAGTTCCAAAAGAAAAGAGAACTTTTTAGAATGTGATAGTGGGAAGATGAATAAAATTTTAAAATTTAAATCGGAAAACTTGATTTTTAAAGTAACATCTTTAAAAGAAAAAAAGAATAGAAATTCTTTAAGTATACAGAACAATGACATTGTACAAAAGAATATGAAATTTATTAAGTTTGGGATTTTCATGTTTCTTTTATCGTCAATCTTAATTTTTTTTATATGTATGAATTTAAATAAACCTATACATACATTTGCAAATGAGCCTTCTGTCAATCAGCTGATTAAATCTAATGATTACTATTCTATATACTATAGAAAAGTTACTAATGGTGGATACGTTGGAACAGCTAGCGATACTGAATTTAATGAAACAGAGATTAAAACTATTATGGGTATTTCATCTAGTGGGGATATTGCAAATGAAATTCTAAGTAATTATAAAAATTTTTCAGAAGAACTAAAGGATAAAATAATAAAAAGAAGTGGGCTGTTAATACGTAAAGATGGATATAGGATTAATTCTTATAATATAGATTTAACTTATCTAAGTGGTGATATTAAGGAAATTGGCGATAAAACAATCATTTCCACATCCTATGAAATATCTACCTCTATTCTGGATATTCCCATTAATGTGTATACATTGATTAATAATCCTGTTTCTACGCCTATTTCGGGTAATCAGGAAGGTAAAGATGAAAGTGTAACAGAGGAAAATAAAGATACAGATATAGAACAAAGTCATGACGAGAAAGTAATAATTGATGAAGAAACTAGGAATATATATACATTAGTAGAACCTAGTACAAGTATTGCAAATGCTAATAAAAAACCTACTTCTTCAAAAGCTAACCCTCAATTAAATGTTACTAGTGTTTTGAAAGTGGTTACTATTTACAAAAATTTAGGTAAAGAGATGGCTTTTTCTCCGGATAAAGCAAATGCTAATATTACATTACCTAAGTTAACTTTTAGCTTTATTATAACTCATTCCTATTATGTAACAGGTGGTGTAGGAAGTATCATCTTAATATTAGTAGGTATAGTGTTAGTTTCCGATTTTTTCGTATATCTCTGGTATAGAAAAAAGAAGATGGAGATGATAGATAAAATTTAAATTATGCGAAGTAAAAATATGTTCCTTTGAAAAAGGTATATATTTTTACAAGCAATTTAGCGAAAAATCTTTGATTTTGAGCTATTATATTGGCTTTGTGAAACAAAGCAGTTGAAACATTTATGTTTCAACATGAGAAGCTTTGCTTCTCATAATATAAATATATAAAGACAAAAATATTTTTTATCTATATAAGAGTATTTAGAAAAGATTAATAGATATACAAGTTATTATATTTCATCAAAGGAAGGGATTATTATGAGAAACAGAAAAGGTGGACGAAAATTATTAGCATTAGTTTTAGCCTTAGCTATGATATTTACTATGGGTGTAACCTATATGCCAACTTTAACATCTGTAAAAGCTGATGAGCAGAGTATCTCTGATAAGGCACAAACAGATGCTACAAATCAAGATACGAAAGTTAGTGCTGAAACTGTGGAAAATGACACTTCTAACAACAGTGATAGTAGTATAGAAGACAGTTCTCAGACTGATACTAATGTGGAGAAGGATAAAGAAACTAACAGCTTATCTGATACTAGTAGTAAAAACAGTGACGATAAAGTCGTATCACAAGCTTCAAAAGCTAAGAAGTCATTACCTAAAGCTGGTTTGCGTGGGGCAGGTACTACGGAAGAAACTACAAGAGAAGATTTTGCTAAGTTTGAATCTTATGACGGAGTAATGACATCTCTAGCAGGTGATTCAACCTTTGTTGAAGACACTACCGCTATTATGACATCTACTACAAGAAGAACCTTAACTGTTAACGCTTCCTTTCCTCATGATGGTACAGATAAAACTTTAGAAATAAAATTAGGAAAAGGTATGCAACTAATGAGTGCTCCCGGTTGGGATGCAAATATATCTAGTTTCAATACTAGTTCTTTACCTGATCAGTTAAAACCTTATGTAAGTACTTCTACATGGACACCAGATACCTTACCTAATTATGTAATCAGTCATACAATGAAAAATGGAACTTTGATTTATAATTTTAAATCAGGTACAGAAAGTGCATCTATAGATATAGTAGTTAGCTATGACCCGGCATTTTTAGGAGTAGCAACAGCCGGCACAGAATTTCCGACAACATCACCTACAGTAGATCCTAGTAGCTCATATTTGATAAGTATAACTTCTTCATATTCAGATACTACAGGAGTACATAATGAAAATGCATATCTTGAACACTTTGTTGTGAGTACTCATGATCCTAGTGCACCTCATAGTGGTTATTTTGGAGCGCATATAAATGGACAACAGAACAAATATAAAAATCCTGGAGATTCTTGGACAGCTACAGAAGCGGTCTGGCTTACTGGGTCAAAAGAAGTAAGTAATATGTATGTATCTTCTGGTAGAGTTCTTTTTAAGGAGATGCAAGTTCAGTTTAAAGTACACAAGAAGCTTCATGTAACTGATGATGTCTTGGCGTCAAGTGGTAGTGGTTACTATCCAAATGCTAGTTCTAACATTAATGTAGATATAACGCCGGGTACTGGAAATGATAATTATGATTATGTGACTATTACCATAAAGGCTGATGCTGCCCATCCTTTTAATTATGGTAAAAATATAGTATTGATGTTAAAAGGAACAGTAGATACGAATGCTGATAGTAGTGTTGATGGATTATATGGTGTACAAAGTGTTTTATCAGAAAGTAAAATTACTTTATTAAATGGACAAGAGATTTCTTCTTTTGAAAATGAGTACAATACCAGCTATTTTTATGTTAACAAAAATCCCACATTACATTTAGGAATAGATAATGGAAAGAATAATGTATATAAGGAAGACTGGAGTTATAGTGCTGAAAATGTTTTCTTAGGTGGTTTTCAAGTTCAAAATCTTTCTGCAACAGATCTTCTTGGATATCGTGTAAAAATGGATTTTTCTGATAGTCTTACTAAGGGAGAAATAGGAGTAACAAATGTTAAGGTCAATATAGCTACAAAAGACGTTTTTGTTAAAACAACCAAACATCCGGAAGGATATTTGCTAGCACCTTCTACGGATTTAGATAATGGTATTATATCTCCGCCTTTAGATAGTGATGAATATATTACAAGTGTTGAAGCAACTTTTCCTACAATAAAAGCTGCTCTATGGGGGTCAGGCTGTTATGGGGTTTTTACAAATAGAGCTGACAGTAATTATTGGTTCAATTGGTTTGGTGACTTTTTAGGTACGCCTGGTGATTATTCAGCTTCTATTACTACATATAAACCGGTAGATCCAGATACAGCTGTTTATAATAATCCTAATGATTGGACACAGGAAGATACAAAAGAGCAACCTGTAAGATTACAAACCTCAACAGATCCTTTAGCTCTTTATTATACTACAGCTTCAAATTCTGGTAATGTTTCTTTAATAGCTGGAGGGGATAGCAAGACTATTAGTTCGAGTTTTCAATATAGAAACTTTAGTCCTAGTAGTGATACAGTTTTACAGTCATTTAAAGGATATACCATTTATGTTAGAGAACCAAAAGGTTATAAAATAGATCCTTCAACAATATGTTTTTATGATAATTATATTGGAAAAACCTATCATACATTTAATGCAGATGGTACAACTAATGCTTATGTAGGAACAGATAGTGATGCAACTGATGATTATGATTATTACACCACATCTAAACTTCTAGATGAAGATGGTAATACTGTATATACCATAAATCTACCTAATAAAATTATGGGTGGATGGGATAGTAATCTTAAAAAGTATAGTGGAGTATATATTACTGCCAATATAGCAGCTAAAGCTACTACCCCTACATCTCACATTTATTTTAGAGATGTATTTATGGGGGTGGCAAATGGCTTATCAGAAGCAAAAGCTGTACAGATAGATACTTTTCACTATTATAGAAACGATGACTTCGGTATTCTCGGAACCGTAGCTACAGCAAGTGATAGACATTTAGAGGCTACTAAATCAGGTGTAGGATTAATTGAAACTGCAGCCAATGCTAAGGTAGTAGTTGATACAGCAGCAGGTTCTGGAGATGGGAATTATTATAGTTATGATTCTGCTAATCCTAATTCTGTAATAAGTTTATCTACTACCCAAGATGCTAAATATCAGGTAACCCTTGCCAATAACTCAGGAAATGTGGTAAATGCCGGTCAAACAGTTATAATACCTATTCCTAAGAAAGATCAAGTACCAAGTAGTACTTTTATAGATAATGGTGTATCAGGTATTGATAGTAGTGCTACTCCTTCTAGCTATAAGTTTAAATGGAGTGCTTATTTGCAACAAGATGTTGAAAGCCAGTTGGAAGCTCAGGGGTATACTGTTGGAGATACAGGTAAGTTAAGTGTAATGTATTCAACAAACTATGAACCTGATAAATATGTTCAAGGTATTGATCCTACTTCTGCTAAATCTGGTTGGAAAACCTATGCTGAGTTAATTAATGGAGAAACAGATCCAGATACTATTAAAAGTATACTTGAAACAGTTAAGTCAGTTGAGATTATATATAATCAGGCTGTACCGGCAGTTGATCCTGCAACAGGTGAAGCTCCGGTAGATAAGTTTTTTATAAGCCTTGGAATGCCTCAAGGAGACGCGGCTAATGCGGCTCAAGGATTGACTAACTACTATTCTTCTAATATTTATGCAAATTATGCAGGAAATACAGGATATTTCCTAAGTTCTCCGGTTGCCCTTAAGGCAAATACTGGTATTATAAAAGGAAAAGTATATAAGGATAATGATAGGAATAGTGTAATAGATACTACAACTTCTCTGCCGGATACTGGATTAGCTAATGTAGAAGTTAAGGCATATAAGGCAGGAGAAACTCACAATGCTACTAATTTAGTAGATTCAACTGCCACCGGAACAGATGGAAGTTATCAATTGATAAATCTTCAAAGTGGTCAAAATGTAGATATAGTATTTGATAGGTCAAATATTGCAACTACTAATATAGGTTTCGTTGCTGGACTTGGCACTGCTTCTACCTCAATTGACACAGATACCACTTGGGAAATATCTTCTGTAACTGCAAATGGAACTGGATACGACAGTGTCAACGCTCTTCTTCAAGAACCATATAAGGTAGTTTTTGACACTACAGGTAACACTACAGGTGCAGCAACTACAAATGCAAGTGTTACGACCCAATATGTATATAATGGCGCTAAGGCTACTGCTATAGCAGACACAGCTAAGCCTTATAAAATAGGACAAACTTTTGAAGGTTGGTATTATAAGCCAAATGATGAAGGAACATTTGCAAATACATGGACTAAATGGGATTTCTCTTCTGATGTTGTAAATGGTACAAGTGTTATCGCAGATGATGATGTAGATAGTTCTAATGTTAATGATGCTAATACCCTTACTCTTAGAGCTGGATATTCTTTAAATAGTTACGCTGTAACTTACAACATGAATGGTGGTTCATATCTTGGCAGTACAGTAACTGCTCCGGCAGATAATAGTGTAAATTGGTCAAGCACAGGATTAATAAGTACTGCAGCAGCTTCTGTTACTAAACAAGGATATATTCTATCAGGATGGGAAGTTACTTCCGGTGGAAATACTACTTGGAATAACATTGCAACTAAATTAATTACTACAGGAACTACCGGTAATAATGGCACAATAAAATATAGTGATGTAGCAGCAAATGATACAAATACAGGTATAACAGTCAAAGCGATTTGGAGTCCAAGAGATGTAGCTGTAACATATGTAGATAGTGACGGAACTACAGAATTAGGTACAGGTACAGGCAAGTTTGATGGTGTGATAGCTAGTGCAACAAATGATCCTACAAAGGCAGGTTATTCATTTGCAGGATGGCAAAGTGAAGCTCAAAGTGGTACAACTTATTGGGCTTTTGGAAGCACTGGTACGAAGCTTACATTTGCAAATGGCGTTACAGAAGCAACGAATAGTACTGTAAGTATAACTTTAAAAGCTGTCTATACTAAAAATATTTATACATTAAATGCTTCAGATTTTTCATTTGGAGTGTCAAATGGCAATATTTCTACTGCAAATATTTTGAAATTAGCTTCAGTTTATGGAAAAGCTTCAGCAACTGATTATCTAGAGGCTTCCAATCTAGCAGTAGATACAACTACCACCGGTTATACTAATCTTCTAACGGCTATTTCTGATGGAAATGTAGAAGGTGGCACAAATTTAGGTGTTTACGAAATTACTGCTAAAAATACCTTTAATGATAATTCCACTAAAGATCTTAAAATAACCCTTAAAGATACTAGTGCTTTATCAGATAGTGATTACATAGCTGGTAATAATGTAATAATCGGAAAAGATGAATTTGCAAATGGCACCCAGTTATCCGCAACAGAATTATTATATAGAGCACAAGTTGTAGCAGAAAAAATATTTGCAACAAAGGATTCTGAAAACATAAGCAGAGCTGATTTAGTTGTTAATTCAACTGATTTGAAAAAGGTTAATAATGACCTTGCAAATGGCATGGATGCAGTGGATAACGTTAGAGTTAAGACAGCTAATGGAACTGAAATAACTATTAAGGTAAATACTAGAAACCATGGTGGTGGCGTTCTTGGTAAATATAGCAATGCAACTATGGATGAGAAAACTACTAATGGAACAATAGGTGCTTCTGATTTCGCATTAGGTTATGGATATACTTTAAATGAGAATGATGCAATTGCAAATGCCAGTGTAGTTGCTAAGGATTTATATGGAAATATAGATGCAAGTTCTAGTTTTAAGGTAGACGAAGATGAGCTGGCTGCAATAAATACAGCTAATGCAGCAGGGGAAACAGGTACATATCCTCTTACATTTAAACGTGACGTAGGTGGCGAAAATGTAACTGTTAATGTTAGACTTTTCAATCAGGGTAGTGACCCAAGTGTAAGTGGTGCTAAGATTTATGCTAATAATTTTACATATGATATTAAAAATAAAGTTTTAAATCCATGGACTAAAGATTTGGCAAAAGAATTGTCTAATGTAACAGCTTACGATGGTGATGGTAATCCAATTGCCTTAAGTCAGATTACTTTAACAGAAGCACAGTTTAATACTATTAAATCCGCTATTTCTAGTGGTAATACTGGAATATTTGAATTAACATTTGCAGAACCTAGTGGGAAAACTGCTTCGATTAAAGTTACTTTAGTTAATACAACTAAGAAGCCGGATACAGATAAGCAAGGTGGAGGTGGTAAAACACACGTTAAAGATCCAAACACTGGTGTTACTAAAGTAAAACACATTACTAAAACTAACTACATTTATAAAACTATTACTAGAGTGAAAACTGGTGATTATAATAATATTATCTTAATGATTTTATTATTCCTAATTGCTGGTGGAGTAATAACTGTAGTCGTAAGACGTAAAAGAAAATAAGGTTTAAGTAAAAATTCCTCATGTTGAAATCTATGGGTTTTGGCATGGGGGATTTTATGGTTGTTTTCTTCTTGCGAAATAAAGATTTATATGTTATTATTTTATTCGTTGACAGATTAAGCGTTAGTGGCGGAATGGCAGACGCACAAGACTCAAAATCTTGCGAGGTTAAACTCGTGTGGGTTCAAGTCCCACCTGACGCATATATAAAACTATTTTTTTCAAAAGACAAGTGTCGCTGGCACTTGTCTTTTACTCACTTAGGGAAAGGTCTACACCTGACGCATATATAAAACTATTTTTTCAAAAGACAAGTGTCGCTGGCACTTGTCTTTTACTTATCCAATCATATTCTATTTTTAATTTACTTTTGGGTATTCATTACATAATAACCTATATGGTTTTTCATCTTCTTCAATAGCAGGAAATCGTCCTACTTTTTTATTATAAAAATAATTATCTGTATTATCATCATTACACATTGAAACTTCTCCAAGAAGAACATCTCCACTACCTTCCTCTACGGCAAAGTCATGATATAAACCTGGTGTAATTGTAATGCTTTCCCCAGGCATAAGTTTTATTCTAGTTCCCGCTGAAACAGTATATTTATGACCATCTCTTAAAATTGCCACATCATCGTTTGCAAATGAACCATCAGGATTAGAATTATATACTTTTATAAGGACGTTACCGCCACCACGATTTATAATATCTTCCATCTTATACAAATGATAATGCATCTCTGCTGTCTGTCCATCTTTCATTAATAATAGCTTTTCAGCATAAGGCTTCTTGTACTTGTCTATTTTAATATTACCATTTCTAAGTGTAATAAGAAGCATACCTATTTTATCAAAATCGCCTAAAGCATAATCTGTAAGATCCCAACCAAGCATATTATCTCTTATCTCATCATAATCATGTCCTTTTTTTGCCCATTCCTCTGGAGTAAAACTGCAGAATGGGGGAAGGGAAACCTTAAAATTCTTTAAAAGTTTCTCCATATTTTTAATTTCTTGGTTAATTTTTGATCTTTTCATTTTTCTCGCCTTTCCGCAAAATATACCTATTTTGATATACTTATTCATTACTCACATCTGTTATATTTAAATATAGATTTATATTCTTTCAATGTCAATCATTTTTATGCTGAACAAAGAAAATTCACCTTAAATTCTAGCCTCTTCACAAATCTTTCTTAAATACTTCTTGACAAGAAATTACACAAGTGTTATCTTATAGAAGTAATAGTTAGCACTCAAAAATCATGAGTGCTAATAAAACAAAAATCATTCAATAATATGAATACAATTTCCTAAATCTAGTACTTGGAAAAACATATAAAAAGTATTCATATTAAAAAGGTGCTTATGGGCGTTATAGAAGAATTAACTGAAAGAAAACGAAAAATTCTATATGCAATAATTAAGAACTATCTTGAAACAGGAGAGCCTGTAGGTTCCAGAACTATTTCGAAAGAGACAGATCTTAATTTAAGTTCTGCAACCATTCGTAATGAGATGGCAGATTTAGTTGAACTTGGTTATATTATTCAACCTCACACTTCTGCCGGTCGTATTCCTTCTGATAAAGGTTATAGATTTTATGTAAATGAACTTATGAAGGAAAAAGAGCAGGAATTAGATGTAAGAGAAGAAAAGATGCTTCAGCAAGTTGATAAGATGGAAAAATTACTTTCTCAAGCAGCGAAAGTTCTTGCAAATGACACTAATTATGCGACCCTAGTTTCAGCACCTACATCTAATAGAGTTAAATTTATTCAGCTTACTCAAGTAGATGAAACTCAGATAATAGCTGTAATTGTTATGACTGGTAATATAATTAAAAATCGTATTATTGAAGTTGAAGGATTTTTAACCGCTGAAGAGCTTCTAAAATTAAATATGCTTCTTAATACTACCTTAAATGGTATGACAGTTGATGAGATTAATCTAACTCTTATGGCTAAGTTGCGTGAGCAAGCAGGAGAATATAGTGAAGTTATTGGTCACGTTCTTGAAAGTCTTGCCGAATTTGCACTAAGTGAAAATGACACACAGATTTATACCAGTGGAGCAACCAATATATTTAAATATCCAGAGTTGCGAGATAAAGAAAGTGCACAAGAGATTATAGAAGCCTTTGAAGAAAAGCAGAAATTATCAGATTTAGTTAATCAAACCCTTGCAAATGAAGATAATACAGGAATTCAAGTATATATTGGAGATGAAAGTCCTGTTCCTAATATGGAAGATGTTAGTGTTGTAACTGCAACATATGATATGGGAGAAGGGGTAAAAGGAACTATTGGTATTATCGGTCCTAAGAGAATGGATTATAAGCACGTATTAAAATCTTTAAGAACTCTTCAAGATGAATTAGGGCATTCCTTTGATAAAGTCAAGAAGAAAAAGCCTAGTGATGAAAAGGAAGATAAAACATAATTTTAGATTTATATAAAGGGCTGTAATATTTGCAAATGAATTTTAAAAATGAGTAGATGATTTAACAATATGCTAGAAGAAAAAATAGAAAATATAAAGAGGTACAATATGGAAGCAGGCGAAAATTTAAAAGACGATGTAACTAAAGACACTACTTCAGAAGAGAGTACATTTGAAGATGCTTTAAAGAAGGCTAAAGAAGAAGCAGTAGCAAATGGTGAAGTTACCGAAGAAGAATTAAAAGCCAATGAAGAAAAGGTTAAAGAAGCAGAAAATGAAAAAATTCAACCTAAGGCTTCAAAGACTGAAAGAAAGCATAAGAAAAAAGATAAAAGAGATGAACAGATTGAAGATTTAACTGATAAGTTAAAAAGGCAGATGGCTGAATTTGATAACTTTAGAAAGCGTACTGAAAAAGAAAAATCAGGTATGTTTGACTTGGGAGCTAAAAGTGTAGTTGAAAAGATTCTCCCGGTTATTGATAATTTCGAAAGAGGATTTGATGCTCTAAGTGATGAAGAGAAGAAAGAGCCATTTGCAGAAGGTATGGATAAGGTATACCAAGGTATGATGACAGCTCTTGAGAGTATTGGTGTTAAACCAATCGAAGCGGTAGGCAGTGAGTTTGATCCAGAATTTCATAATGCAGTAATGCATATAGATGATGAAGCTTTAGGAGAAAATCAAGTAGCTGAAGAGTTCCAGAAAGGCTATATGTATAAAGACACTGTTGTAAGACATTCAATGGTGAAGGTTGCGAACTAGATAACTAAAGTTATATAAATAGTGAAAACAACTGAGTAAGTTTATAGTAATATGAATTGTTATTTCAAATAATGGATAGAAAGAATTGATAAATCCATAAAATAAAAGATACATTGAAATAACCAAGTTATAAAAAATAGTAATTACCTTTAAAAAGGTTTACATAAAAAAACATTCAATTAAAAATTATATAAAATGTAAAGGAGACATTTATTATGAGTAAAATAATCGGTATCGATTTAGGAACAACTAATAGTTGTGTTGCAGTTATGGAAGGTGGACAACCTACAGTTATTGCAAATGCAGAAGGAGCAAGAACAACACCATCTGTTGTAGCATTTACAAAGAGTGGTGAAAGATTAGTTGGTGAGCCAGCTAAACGTCAGGCTGTTACAAATGCTGATAGAACAATTTCTTCAATTAAAAGAGAAATGGGAACTAATTTTAAAGTTTCTATTGATGATAAACAATATTCACCTCAAGAAATATCTGCTATGATTCTTCAAAAGTTAAAAGGAGATGCAGAAGGATATTTAGGAGAAAAAGTTACAGAAGCTGTTATTACAGTTCCGGCATATTTTAATGATGCTCAACGCCAAGCAACTAAAGATGCAGGTAAAATTGCAGGACTTGATGTAAAACGTATTATTAATGAGCCAACAGCTGCTGCTCTTGCATATGGTCTTGATAACGAGCATGAGCAAAAGATTATGGTTTATGACCTTGGTGGTGGTACATTTGATGTATCTGTTATTGAAATTGGTGATGGAGTTATTGAAGTTCTTTCAACAGCTGGTAACAATAGACTTGGTGGAGATGACTTTGACCAAAAGATTACAGAATATATGCTTGCAGAATTTAAGAAAAATGAAGGTGTAGATTTATCAGGAGATAAGATGGCACTTCAAAGACTTAAAGAAGCAGCTGAAAAAGCTAAAAAAGAATTATCTTCTGCAACAACAACTAATATTAACTTACCATTTATTACAGCTACAAGTGAAGGTCCAAAGCATTTTGATATGAACCTTACTAGAGCTAAATTTGATGAACTTACAAGTGACCTTGTAGCTATGACTAAAGAACCAGTTGAAAGAGCTCTTAAAGATGCAGGTATTACATCATCTGAACTTGGACAAGTACTTCTTGTTGGTGGTTCAACTCGTGTAATTGCTGTTCAAGAACTTGTTAAGAGACTTACTGGTAAAGAACCATCAAAGAACCTTAACCCAGATGAAAGTGTTGCTCTTGGAGCAGCAGTTCAAGGTGGAAAACTTGCCGGAGATGCAGGTGCCGGAGATGTTCTTCTTCTTGATGTTACACCACTTTCACTTTCAATTGAAACTATGGGTGGAGTTGCTACAAGACTTATTGAAAGAAATACAACAATTCCTACTAAGAAGAGCCAAATTTTCTCAACAGCAGCAGATAATCAAACAGCAGTAGACATTAACGTTGTTCAAGGTGAACGTCAATTTGCAAGAGATAATAAGAGTCTTGGTCAATTCCGTCTTGATGGTATACCTCCAGCAGGAAGAGGAATTCCTCAAATCGAAGTTACTTTTGATATTGATGCAAATGGTATTGTAAATGTATCAGCAAAAGACCTTGGAACAGGTAAAGAGCAACATATCACAATTACAGCAGGTTCAAATATGAGTGATTCTGATATTGATAAAGCTGTTAAAGAAGCTGCTGAATTTGAAGCTCAAGATAAAAAACGTAAAGAAGCTATTGATGCTAAAAATGAAGCTGATTCAATTGTATTCCAAACAGAGAAATCTATGAAGGAAGTTGGAGATAAGCTTGATGCAAATGATAAAACACAAGTAGAAGCAGATTGCAATGCTCTTAAAGAATTAGCTGAAAAGATGAATCCAGAAACAGCAACTGATGCTGAAGTTGCAGAGATTAACGCTGCCAAAGAAAAACTTATGGCAAGTGCTCAAAAGCTTTTTGAAAAGGTATATGCTAATGCTCAAGGTCAAGCTGGAAATCCAAATTCGGGGGCAGGACCAGCACCAGAAGCAGGACCAGCTCCAGAAGGATTTAATGGAGATGATGTTGTAGATGGAGATTATAAAGAAGTATAATCTGGTTTGATGTTTTAAGATTTATATAATAAAAATTAGTGCAGTCATTTCTGTAAAAAGAAGTGACTGCATTGTTAAGTCTTATATTTAAGACAGTGTGTTAAGTTACAGTATAGAAAGATAATTGATTTTTATGTCTTTTATTCAAGATATATTGTATATGATATAGATTGAAAAATAATGGATAGTTATATCTTTTATATAAAGAGAAATTATAGTATAATCATAACTTCAGTATTTTTAGATAACTATTTATTTCCAAATAGTATTTTAGAGAGTAGATAGAGTTAAATTTTTAAATAAATGTTTACTTAAGAGTATTGATATAGTGATTAAAATTTTAACAAAAGGAAGAGTATTATGGCTGAATCAAAAAGAGATTATTATGAAGTATTAGGAGTTAGCAAGGATGCTGACGATGCAACATTAAAGAAAGCTTATAGAAAAGTTGCGAAAAAGTATCATCCTGATGTTAATCCGGGGGATAAAGTTGCTGAAGAAAAATTTAAAGAAGCTTCAGAAGCCTATGCAGTTTTAAGTGATCCGGAGAAGAGAAGACAATATGATCAGTTTGGTCATGCTGCTTTTGAAGGTGGAGCATCCGGAGCTGGTGGCTTTGGTGGCTTTGACTTTGGTGGCGCAGATTTTAGCGATATATTTGGAGATATATTTGGAGATATATTTGGTGGTGGAAGACGAGGAGGAAGTAGAAATCGTGGTCCTATGAAAGGTCAAAATCTTCACAAGAGTGTTAGAATTACATTTGAAGAAGCTGTATTTGGAACAGAAAAAGAGCTTGAAGTTGTTTTAAAAGATGAATGTGAAACTTGTCATGGAACTGGTGCAAAGCCTGGTACTTCTCCTGAAACTTGTCCAAAATGCGGTGGAAGTGGTCAGGTTGTGTATACACAACAAAGTCTTTTCGGTCAAGTGCAAAGTGTTCAGACTTGCCCACAATGTCATGGAACCGGTAAAATAATTAAAGATAAATGTACTACTTGTGGTGGTACAGGTTACCAATCTAAAAAGAAAAAGATTTCAGTAAGTATTCCTGCCGGTATTGATAATGGACAAAGTGTTAGAATTGCAGGTAAAGGTGAGCCTGGAGTAAATGGTGGACCTAGAGGAGACTTACTTGTTGAAGTAAATGTAAGTCGTCATCCTGTATTTGTACGTCAAGGACAGAATATTTTCTCAACAGTTTCTATTTCATTTCCACAAGCAGCGCTTGGTGCAGATATAAGAATTAAAACTGTTGATGGTGAGGTTGAATATTCAGTTAAACCAGGCACTAAGACAGATACTAAAGTAAGATTACGTGGTAAAGGTGTACCTTCTCTTAGAAATAAGAATTCAAGAGGTGACCACTATGTAACCCTTATTATAAATACTCCTGAAAGCCTAAGTAAAGAAGCTAAAGAGGCTCTTCGCAAATATGATGAATTAGCTGGGGGAAGCCTTGGAGGGAATGAGGAGACAAAAGGTAAGGGGAAAAAGAAAAAAGGATTATTTGATATATAAATTAAAAAATATAAATAAAAATAGCATTCTTAACACGCTTATTTTCTATTCATTGCACTCGCCTAGTAGGGAACGTTCTTAGCGAAACGCGCTACGCTTGAACGACGCACGAACGTTCCGACATCGTGTAATATCATGACGAAAATTTCGCTATGGTTAAGAATGCTATTTTTATTTTTTTGTTAATTTATATATCTGCATTGAAAAGCGGGGTGATATTTGACTTAGGCATCGTGTTCTTCACAACGAAATTTATCTAATGTTATCAAATCTTTTTTATGGGTGTTTTTCATCTGATTATATATCTGCATTGAAAGGCAGGGATGAATACATTTAAAATAGTGCAATATCATAAGGTTAATTGCACTATAGTTAATAAATGCTATTTTTGCTTTTTTTTGTTAATTTATACATCTGCATTGAAAAGCAGTGATAAAAAAATGCTTTTAGGGTAAAATTGATTATTTATAAGGAGAAATTCGCATATAGCATCAAAAAGTTATTCGATTTAGAATATTTTATTCCTTTTTGGTAAAAGCTGTGCTATAATGACTTTACTTTTAAGGAGGGAAATAATCATGGTTCAAAAAATAAAAAAAATTATTATTGAAAATATAAAGAATGTGGAGCATGGTGAAATATCTTTTGTAGAAAAAGGACAATTTTTAAATGTAATGGGTATTTATGGACAAAATGGTTCAGGTAAAACTACATTAATTGACGTTCTTGAAATTGTTCAAGATCTTATATTAGGAAGAACAATTAAAAATAAAGTTTCTGGTATGATGGAAGTAAATAAGATAGCTCAAATAACTGTTATTACTGAAATATTAGATGAAAGAGAAAACACTTATTATTTTGAGTTAGAAAAAAGTATTGATAATTATGAAAATCCAATTACAAATGTTATTTGCGAAAAACTTTTAACCAAATTAAATAAAAAATATTCTCAACAGCGTCAGATTTTATCATTTGATAGTAATAGCCAAGACATTGTTGTGGCAAATACAAATGAAGTTATAGCAAGTATAGATGCTCTTTCAATAATTAAAGATGTATCTAGTGATAAAAGAATGTCTTATTTGTTTAATAGTAATTTTAAAAAGCTTATAGATTCAAGTGATAGATTAAAAGAACAAAAGGTTATTTTAGATCATTTTAGGTCATTTGCAAAAAATATTAGAGTTTATACTAGTGAGTATTCAGGACTTATTGCTGCTAATATTATGACACCAGTTGGTATGCATTATCAAGATGATAATATGAATCTTGATGGAGTAATACCATTTCAAATGCAAGAGCGTGGAGGATTTATTCCTCAAAATCTTGTAGAGGTATATAAAACTGTAATAAAGCAGATTAATTTGTTATTGCCTGAAATTATTCCTGGACTAAAGTTAGACATAATTGAGAGAGAGGTTAGACTTGGACAAAATGGTGTTGATGAAGTTAGATTAGAATTTATTGCCAATAGAGACAATAAACGTTTTTCTCTTCAATATGAATCAGATGGAATAAAAAAGATAATTGGTTTAATATTATTTTTAGTGGAAGTATATAATAATCCTAGTATTATTGCTGCAATAGATGAATTCGATTCTGACATTTTTGAATACTTACTTGGAGAGTTAGTAGATGTAATGTCCACAGGAGCTAAAGGACAACTTATATTTACATCTCATAATTTGCGAGTTTTAGAGATGCTACCTAAGAATAAAATTATTTTTTCTACTGCCAATTCTAAAAACCGTTATATCTGCATGAAAGGTGTTAAAAGAACTAATAATCTTAGAGATTTTTATATTAGAGCAATTCAATTAGGTGGTCAAGATGAAGACCTTTATGAAGGACAATCTTCAAATAAAATACGTATGGCTTTAATAAAGGCAGGTGATAGACTTGGCTAGAAAAAAGGCAATTATTTTAATTGTTGAAGGTATTACAGATTAAATGGTTTTTCAAGATTATTTAGATCAAATTGTACGAGAACATAATCTCTTAGTAAAAGTAGTGAATGGGGATGCTTTTACAGATAGAAAATATGAAAATAATACAGCAAAAGAAATAGTTGGAGAAATATTGAGCATAGTACGAAAACGGACTAAAATTTAAAAGTCTGATATCGTATTTGTAGCTCAAATAATTGACACTGATGGAATATTTATTCCAAAAGATGAATTTATAATTTCTAATAGCTTTTCTAATAAAGAAGATAAAACATATGCTTATGATTTAAAAAATAAAGTTGTTAAAGTCAAATCTGAGAATTATAGAGAAAAGTTAATTACTATATGGAATGAAAAGAAAGAAAAGGTACTAGCACTGAAAAATGGCTTTTACTATACGTCTTCAAAGATACCATATATGTTATTTTATAATGCTTTAAATTTAGAACATGTTACTGAAAATAGAATTCTTAATGATAATGAAAAAGAAAGAGCAGCAGTAAAATTTGTTGATAGTATAGGTGATAATATTACTAGATTTCAAAAATTTTTTGATAATAAGACTGATGCAAATGATTATAAAGAATCATGGGAATTAGTTATTAATGATAATGATTGGACTAAATCAAAGTCGAATATAAAGTTTTTGATAGATGAATTGTTAGTGTCAAATGAGAAAAAGGAGGAAAAGTAATGGCAAGCTTAAGAATGTAAATTGAAAGTACTAGTATTAAAAGATTTGTCTGTACGGAAAAGAATAAAAAAATGATAGTCAAAACCTGATAGTTAAATTTATAGAAAAAGATATATCTAAGTAGTATTTGTTAATTGTTATGTATGAGGTCATGGTATGGGGATTTGGAAGCGTTTAATTTTAATCTTCATAGTGTTGAATATTGTAGCTATTGGTGTGGCTATAATGCTTGATTGCGGTCTTGGACCGGATACTACTACTTTATTTTGCGATGGAATTTTTCGTCATGTAACCGTTTCTATTGGAACGGTTGTTTTGATATATAATGTTATTATTATTTTGATTGCCTTTGTATTTGCAAAAGAGAATTTAGGTTTTGGTACTATATTCTATGCTCTTTTAATTGGACACTTTATTGATTTTTATCAGATTATATTAAGTCCGTTACATATAGAAAACTTAAATTTTAGTGGAAGATTTTTGGGATATATAGTAGGTATATCTTTTTATTCTTTTGGTTTAATGTTACTCATTCAGCTTAATTTAGGAATGAATGCTTTAGATGCTAGTATAGTTAAGGCTAGTGAGAAAATTGGGATACCATATATGTATATTCGTATTTTTATGGATTTTGTATTTGTGGTGACAGGAATTCTACTCGGGGCTACATTCGGAATAGGTACCATTATAGCTGTAGTTTTTACTGGAACATTTATATCTTTTTTCGGTGGACTTGTAGATTGGAAAAAATTACTGCATATATAAAGGGTTAATTACAATAAAAATGTTCCATCGTAAGTTTACTTAAAGAAATTGTTAGTATGAAAAGTGAGAATAAATCTGATATGATAATATTTTTATATCAATTAATAAGTATAACGTAGGATATTTTATTTTAAATATATCTATTGAAATTGTTAGTATAAAATAATGCAGTATATCTGATAAGATATAGTTTTTATACTATTGAAAGAGCTATAAAAAAATATAACAGAATATTTGCTTGATGAAATGTAATATTTTGAGAAAAAAATTACAACATATGATTAACCAAGGGCTGTTAATTATGTATTTAGCTTAGTTTTTTGCGTTTTTTTTACAAATATCGTTGACGATTAACGACGGCGAAGAGTATAATATTTGGGTTGGTAAAATCTAGGAGGATTTTTCCAGTAACTAAAACATCAGAAGAATCGAAAAGGTGTTTCTAAAAGAGTAGGAGGTCACAATATGGCAAACAAATGGGTTTACATGTTTACAGAAGGTAATGCTGACATGAGAAATCTCTTAGGTGGTAAAGGTGCCAACCTTGCAGAGATGACTAACCTTGGATTACCAGTACCACAAGGTTTTACAATTACAACAGAGGCTTGTACAGCTTATTATGATGACGGAAGAAAAATCAATGACGAAATCATGGGACAGATTAAAGACTCTATCACTAAAATGGAAGGTATCACAGGAAAGAAATTTGCTGATATCGAGAATCCACTTTTAGTATCAGTTCGTTCAGGTGCCCGTGCTTCTATGCCAGGTATGATGGATACAATTCTTAACCTTGGTTTAAATGAAGAAGTAGTTGAAGTACTTGCTAAAAAATCAGGAAATCCACGTTGGGCATGGGATTGTTACAGACGTTTCATCCAAATGTTCTCTGACGTAGTTATGGAAGTAGGAAAGAAATACTTTGAAGAGCTTATTGATGAAATGAAAGCTAAAAAGGGTGTTACTCAAGACGTTGATCTTGATGCAGATGACCTTAAAGAATTAGCTGGACAATTCAAAGCAGAATATAAAGAAAAACTTGGAAAAGATTTCCCAACAGATCCAAAAGAACAACTTGTTCTTGCTATTGAAGCAGTATTTAGATCTTGGGATAACCCACGTGCAAATGTATATCGTCGTGACAATGATATTCCTTATTCTTGGGGAACAGCTGTTAACGTACAAATGATGGCATTTGGTAATATGGGAGATACATCTGGTACAGGTGTTGCATTTACTCGTGATCCTGCAACTGGAGAAAAGAAACTTATGGGTGAGTACCTTATGAATGCACAAGGTGAAGACGTTGTTGCCGGTGTTCGTACACCACAGAAAATCGCTCATCTTGCAGATACTATGCCAGAAGTTTATGATCAATTCATTAACATTTGCAATACTCTTGAAAATCACTATCGTGATATGCAAGATATGGAATTTACAATAGAAGATAAACACCTTTATATGCTTCAAACACGTAATGGTAAGAGAACAGCTCAAGCTGCTCTTAAGATTGCTTGTGACTTAGTAGATGAAGGTATGATTGATGAGAAGAAAGCAGTTTCTATGATTGATCCTCGTAACTTAGATACTCTTCTTCATCCACAATTTGCACCAGCTGCATTAAAGAGTGCTGAAGCTTTAGGTAAAGGACTTCCTGCATCTCCAGGTGCTGCAACTGGTAAAGTTGTATTTACAGCAGAAGATGCTAAAGCTCATGGTGAAAAAGGTGAAAAGGTTATCCTTGTTCGTCTTGAAACATCTCCAGAAGATATTGAAGGTATGAAGAATGCTCAAGGTATTCTTACAGTTCGTGGTGGTATGACTTCTCATGCAGCAGTTGTTGCTCGTGGTATGGGTAAATGTTGTGTATCTGGTCTTTCAGAAATCATCATGGATGAAGCTAATAAGAAATTTACTCTTGCCGGACAGACTTTCACAGAGGATTCTTGGATTTCTCTTGATGGTTCAACAGGTAATGTATATTCAGGTTCTATTGAAACAGTTGACGCTCAAATCGCTGGAGACTTTGATAGAATCATGGGATGGGCAGATAAATTTAGAACTATGAAAGTTCGTACTAATGCGGATACTCCTACAGATGCTAAAAAAGCTCGTGAACTTGGAGCTGAAGGTATTGGACTTTGTCGTACAGAGCATATGTTCTTTGAAGCTGATAGAATTGAAGCTTTCAGAGAGATGATTTGTGCTGATACAGTTGAAGAAAGAGAAACAGCTCTTGCTAAGATTCAACCTATTCAACAAGGCGACTTCGAAAAACTTTATGAAGCTCTTGAAGGTAACCCAGTTACTATTCGTTTCTTGGATCCACCTCTTCATGAGTTCCTTCCAACTGAAGAAGAAGATATAGATAAACTTGCTAAAAACGTTGGAAAATCAGTTGAAAGAATTAAAGAAATCATTTCTTCACTTCATGAGTTCAACCCAATGATGGGTCACCGTGGATGTAGACTTTGCGTTACATATCCAGAAATCGCTGTTATGCAGACAAGAGCAGTTATTCGTGCTGCTATCGAAGTTCAAAGCAAACATGCTGATTGGAATGTTGAGCCAGAGATTATGGTTCCACTTGTTGGAGAAGTTAAAGAATTTAAATTTGTTAAAGATATTATTGTTAAAACAGCTGACGAAGAAATCAAAGCTGCAGGATCAAATCTTAAATATCAAGTTGGTACTATGATTGAGATTCCAAGAGCTTGTATCACAGCTGATGATATAGCTAAAGAAGCTGATTTCTTCTGCTTCGGTACTAATGACCTTACACAGATGACTTACGGTTTCTCTCGTGATGATGCTGGTAAGTTCCTTGATGCTTACTATGATGCTAAGATTTTCGAATCTGATCCATTTGCTAAGCTTGATCAAGTTGGTGTTGGTAAACTTATGGATACAGCTATTAAACTTGGTAAGCCAGTTAATGCTAAACTTCATATCGGTATCTGTGGAGAACATGGTGGAGATCCAAGCTCTGTTGAATTCTGTAACAAACTTGGCCTTGATTATGTATCTTGCTCACCATTTAGAGTACCAGTTGCTCGTCTTGCAGCAGCTCAAGCAGCAATTAACCAAGCATAATTATAATTGTATAAATAAAAAATCTCAGAGGTTTTCCTCTGGGATTTTTTTGTTGGTTTATTAAATTATGCAGATTATGTAATATTTTTAGTCACTTATAGGTTGTATATAGATATATGTTGGTTTAGAGGTTATTTTTTTATCTATATAGTACATTTTTAAAAAATTATAATCTTAATTTAATTAGTTTTATCTTTCTTTTTTAAAATAAATTTCCCCACAGTTGCTGCCAGTGTTTGCTGAAACATTGGTCCTACAAGACAAGGTAGAGCCACAGCTGGCGGGAAGAAATGAATAGCAATTGTTGCACCGATACTTATATTTCTCATTCCGCAACCTAGAATTATACTAGCTCTTTTTCCTTCTTTTAATCCGGTTATTTTCGCAATTAACATTCCTATAAAATACATACTGACAGCTAAAACAAAGCATAATATAGCTACTTCGTAGGTTTTAGGGCTTTTTAAATTAATATGTGAAGAAGCTACAGCAGTATTGCTACCTACAATAAAGAAAATTAATACCTTAGATATTGGCGATAATATAGGACTAATAACTTTTGGGATTTTCCCTTTACTTGCTTCATTTAATATTATTCCAAGGATACTAGGAATAACAATCATAATCATAAGGGAGATAAACATTCCTTTAATATCTAAATGAACCTTAGTACCAGATAAAATGGATATAGTTGTTGGTGTTAAAAATGGCGTTAAAATTACATCTATTATTATAATACTTAGGGTAAGTGCCATGTCTGCATCATATATTTCAGCCCACATAGTAGAGGAGACTGCCGTTGGAGTTGCGTACAGAATGACAAATCCGGTAATTAAGGTTAAATTTCCCAGAAAAACTATATGGGCAATTGAATAGGTAAATAGTGGTACTAGCAAATGATTAATACCTATAAAAATAATAAGAGGTAGCGGATGTCTAAGTACTTTGCCTAAATCACTTATCTTAAGTTTTAATGCACCGGGTAAGGTCATAAGTGCAAATATAACTGTTATATATGGAGAAAAAATCCTTAAGAAATCTGGAAAAAGAAAACCACAAACTAGAGCAGTAGGAGTTAGTATAGGCATAATTTTTTCAAGATTAGAATTTAATTTGTTACAGCATTTATAAAATTTCATGATAATGTCTTTCTAAAAAATTGGTTTATTGGATAAAGTTAAGAAGTTTGTGTAAATTATAAAGCCTTCTTTTATTTTAAGTTATTGCTTAAACCCGCTAATTAGTTTACTTTACATTGCTTAACTTCTTTGTGTATTCTATAGTAGTTTTAAAATAAAGCTATATAAGTATAGCATTTTATTCTACTTAAATTAATATTGAAAATTACTAAATATATCTTTTAAGGTAGAATTATTTTGTTGAAAATAAAAATGTAAAGTTTACTTGCTAAAAATTGCAAAGTAGACTTGACAAAAAGTGCAAAGCGTACTATACTAACCATAGTAAGAAAGAAATTGAAATAATTGTATACAATCTTCAAGATAGTTTTAA
>JAISGP010000015.1 GCA_031263035.1 Lachnospiraceae bacterium
ATTATCCAATTCATCTTTTGAATAGACTATATCGCTTTCACTAACCTGTATGTCTTTTCCATTTGCAATTCTATAATAGGTTGTAAAATCATCATATTTTTTTGTAACGGTTTCAGATAGTTCCTTTTCATTTGCATAAATTTTAGTATTAAATAAAAGCAATACTAAAACCATGATTATTAATAAGAGAAATCTTCCAAAATTATATAACGAATATTGATTTGAAATTTTATTCACATCTGTAACACCTCCTTCGATTTTAAATATTCATTTAAAACCAGAATTGCTTTCTTTTTATATACTCTTCCAATTTCAAGTACAGTGCCATCTCTAAGTGTTACATCTACTCTACTAAAGTTTTTCACATGTCTAAGATTAATTAAAATTCCTTTACTAATTCGTACAAATCCCTTATCTCCAAGTGCAAGTTCAAGTCTTTCAAGAGATGTATAAAACTCGTAAACCTTATCTTTATCGTAATGAATATATTTTAAATTACCTCTTGCTTTTATATATTGTATTGTTCGAATTGGTAGTGTTACATTTTCTCCTCCGCAACATATTGAAAGATAATTTCCCTTCATCTTAGATATATTTTCAAAAGCACGGTGAAAAATTTTCTCCTTCTTCTTAGTAGTCGTTTCATCTTTTAATATATAATGGAAAGCATCCACATCAAAACTTTTAAATACTTCCGGTCTACTCTTAGTATTAAAAATGATTTCATCCTGAAACCCTAATTCTCTAAGTTCAGACGCTACTCTTAATCCATTATTGTTAGGAAATTCTATTTCCAAAAAAATTATGTCTATAGAATCTTTATTAAGTGAATAATAATTAATTAGCTGAATTCCAGTGGAAAATTTTTCTACATTAATATGATATTTTTCTTTTTTAGCAAAACTTATCAACTCTTTTTCTAAAAAGTTCATTTCATCTTTACTGCTATCACATATAGCTATATTCACCATTTTTCTTCTCTCCTTCCTTATTACGTTTTTCATAATATATTCACATTTAATTATGTGCAATATGATTTATACGAAATGCAAAAAGTATAATACAAGTTGCATTTTTTATAAAACTATTACTAAGTATCCTACAAACGTTACAATATATATATTTATGTATAAAATTAATTTTTACAGCATTACATTTATGTAGTTTACAATAATTTTAGATTTATAAATATATAATTCATAATTTTTTCATAATCATTTTATTCTACCGTTTACAATTATGTGTAAGTAAAGTAACCAATACTATGATTTTATATTGACTATTGCAGTAAATATGCTATAATTTAATTAGCTCAAATGAGCTAAAACAGAATTAATAAAACTATATGCAACACAAAAGAAGCTTATCGCAGATTTCCTTTTTATTACTGGGCTAGTTGTGCTTATCTAATATTCTTATCGAGCCATTTGCAGATGCAATAAGCAATTACACTTGCTATGATAGAACTTAAAAATGGAAGATATTAAATTAAGCATAAAAAAAAGAAATCCCCCGCAAAGACTTCTTTTTTTGTTTCTTGGATATATTATGCACTTAATTATAGAAAAAAATTTAGCAATTCGATATTGACTATAACAATAAGTATGCTATACTATTAGTAGCTCAAAAGAGCTATAACAGAATAGAAAAAGCTACATACAACGAAAAAAGGAAGCCTCCGTCTAAGGCTTCCTTTTTTTATTGCTAGGCTCTATTGTGTCTATTTATAGTTCTTATCGAGCCATTTGCAGATGTAATAAGCAATTACACTTGCTATGATAGAACTTAGAAAAGAATAGAAAAAACTTATCATACAACACACCCCCTTTCTGATGGAGGGACACAACATAATTATAATAACATAAGGATAAAATTATGACAATAAATCCGCAAAATATAAAGCTTTTCAGATTATTTTTATTTGCAACAAAACTACTTTTTACAACAAATCTCCAAGAATTTTAAGTATTTTCACAGTTCATATTTAAATGCCTACTTATATCTAGTATAATATAATTATACGAAATAAAAATATGTTCCTACGAAGTAGGTATATATTTTTATAAGTAATTTAGCGAAAAATCTTTGATTTGAGCTATTATAATAATTTTGCTTTAGCAAAATTATTGAAGTCATTAGACTTCAATATGAGAAGTTTACTTCTCATATTATAGGAAATTCAATCTAAAGGGGGTAATTTAAATGAGCAACAATGTAATGTGTACCATTGAAAACCATGCAACTTTATTTGGTCTTATGTCCAAATATGCAAATGAACTTGCTGGTGAAGATGGAAAATTAGCTGTTTTAAAAGCAGTTACTAAGTATGGTAACGAAAGAGGACAGCGAATGGCTACAAGTGCCAAGAACAACGGTGATGAAATCAATACCCTTACTAATCAAGCTTATGGAGAATGGAAACCAGATTATGATGGTCAGATGACTTTCGGTATAATTCATGGAGAGCCTACTCTTCAGACCTTTATTTCTAAGTGTGCCTGGTGTGATGCTTGGAAAAAACATGATTTGCTAGAGTATGGAAAGCTTTATTGCGTTGACGTAGATAATGCTGTTTACCTTGGATATCAAGATAAATATAAATGTGATGAACTTGGTGAACCTATGAGTTGGGGTGGCGATGTATGCCGTTTCGACTGGGGTGGTTCATTAAGCCAAGATGAATTAGAACTTCTTGCAAATAAAAAGAAGGAAAATGGTTCTAAATTTATGAAAGATATGAACTTTCACACCGCTCATATTCTAAATACTGTAGGTGATACTATAAAAGAAGAACTAGGTGATGTAGGTGAGAAAGCCGTATCAAAAGCTATAGAAGATTACAAAGAAATATTTGGTGAAGAATATTTTAATGTACTTTTATCATATGACAAAAGTGTTTTCTAAATTACCAATTCATGGAATGACGAAATACTAATTACATTTATTACTAAAAAGAAAGTCATTAATATTTAAAGTCTCATATTATTTAAAATAATATGAAAAATATTTTTAATAGATATATAGAAAAATGTCTAAATATTTTTGTTAAACAAGGAGGACAAAATGATTAATAAAAAATTTGCAATAATTGGTTATGGAAATATGGCTGGTGCTATATTTGGTGGTGCTATTAAAAAAGGTCTTATAGATGGAGCTAATCTTTACGCTTTCGACCCTAGCGACGTGGCTCGTGAAAAGATGAAAGCTGATGGAATAAATGTAGCGGGTTCAGGAGCAGAAGCTTGCGAAATGGCTGATATAGTATTTCTTAGTGTTAAACCTCAATATGCTGAAGCTGCTATTTCAGAATGTGGTGACAAAATTAATAATAAATCAGTTTTCTCAATTATGGCAGGACTTTCAGTTGAGCGAATTAAAAAGCTTATTCAAGGAAATGCCAGAGTGCTTAGAGTTATGCCAAATACTCCTGCTCTAGTATTTGAAGGTGCCTTTGCTCTTGTTTCAGACACGGACATTACCGAAGAGGAGAAAACCATTGCAGAAGAGCTTTTCTCTGCACTTGGTCTTATTACATGGGTTGAGGAACGTTTAATTGATGCTGTCTGTGGTCTATCTGGAGGAGGTCCAGCTTGGGTTGCTATGTTTATCGAAGCTATGGTAGATGCCGGTGTTGGGCAAGGTCTTCCTAGAAAGGTAGCAAGTGATTTAACTATCCAAACAGTTCTTGGCAGTGCTAAATTACTTCTTGAAACAGGTATGCATACTGCTGCCCTTAAGGATATGGTTACAAGTCCTGGCGGAACTACTATTGAAGGTTGTAAAGTACTTGAAGAAGCAGGTTTTAGAGGTGGAATTATGGACTGTGTTGAAGCTGCCACCGAAAAGAGTAAGGCTCTCTAAGACTATATACAAATACCGTAATTTTTATAACCGCAACTATATAAAAGAACTTTTTTTAATTTATTCAATATGAAAGTAATTTTAAAATAACATCATATGTAACAAAAGAAGATTTCATTTGCAGAATTTCTAATGCAAATGAAACCTTCTTTTTTATTTATAATAGAATTTCTATACTACTCTTCTCCCCTATGTCTATCTACTTTTTCATCTTTTTAGTAAAAAACCCTTACAACTATTTACATTTTTCTTCTCTTTTTAGATACAAGAGTTACTACTATAACTGCAAAGCCTAAAGATACTAGAACTCCATATAAAAGTACGTTTGCTGTATCACCTGTTTTCGCTGACTTTTTAGTAGCTGTTTTTGTTGTTTTAGCTGGTGTGGTTGCAGTAGTTTTTACAACTTTAGTAATAATCTTCGTTTCATTATCTTGCTCTGGAATATTTACAATAGGTGTATCAATATCAGGATTATTTACTACAGGCGTACCATCATCAGGATTATTTACAACCGGGGTATCATCATCTGGATTGGTTGGAGTAATCGTAGTATCTACTACTTCAATTACAAATGTTGGATCTACTCCCCCATCCATATCAAATGTATATGTGTAAGTTCCAACTGGCAATGTATCCAAATATGTCATTAGGAAAGTAAATTGTCCACTTAAATTACAACAGTCAGAAGTTCTATTAAGAACGGCTCCATCCTTATCTGTTATTTTAACAAGACTACGAGTTCCAAGCTGTAGTGGCACAACTATATCACTTCTATCTGTCAAGCTAAGTTTATTTAAATCAAATCTTCCACTTCCACTTATTGTAGCATCTATAGGTGTTGTATCAATAAGATTGATAGTTAGCACTGTATCTGGTACACCCAATGCATAGAATGTGACTGTTGGCATATCTAATGTTCCTCGAAGTAACGGAGTTACTTCTTTTTCAACTGTCTTTAATTTTTCTAAATATGTTAAGTTAAATGTATAGTTGTTCCCATTAACCGTATAATCTGAACCATATTGTAAAACATAACCTGTATTATCTTTAAGTGCAAATCTACACATACCATATGAACCTTTATCAAAAGTTACTTCAATTGGAACATGGTTAATTCCACCTGAATATATATCAAATTCAACAGGATTTGGACTTACACTTGGAGCCTCAAGTGGTGTTGTATCACTTATAGTAACTGTAAATGTAGGATCTGTACCTCCACTCATATCAAATGTAAATATATTACTTCCCACTCCTAATCCTGCTAAATATTCCTTTTTAAATGTATATTGATTACCACTAACTGAATAAGCATAACCAGGTAAAGTATATCCACCAAAAGTTATTTTAACAAGATTATAAGTTCCTTTATTCAATATTGTAGTTTTGTCTGAATAATTACCACTAGAAATATATTTATCAAATGTAGCTGTCGCTGGACTTAATGTAGCATTAACAGTAACACCTTTCAATTTTATATTAAATGTAAGATTAGTTACAGAAGGAAAACCCATAAAATAATTTCTTGTAACTGTTACTGTAAAACTAAGTACATCTCCATTCTGTTTTCCTGTAAAAGCTGTCTTTAAATACGCACTTTTAATTTTAATAGTTTTATTTATAATTTCATATTCGTTTGATTTTATGCTATTACCACTAACCTTTATATCATAACTTATTGTGCTATTAAACGACGCATTATCCAAAACAGCGGAAACGTCCACAGGATTACTAATATCAAACTCTTTCGTAATAGTAGTCCCCTTGTTATCAAAAGTTGGATCTCCAGGTGCTGCTTTTACTGTTCCTTTCATAGGTGCAAATAAAAATTGACAAATTAATGCCATGATTAATATTGGCACAATTAATACCTTTTTCATGTTCTTAATCATGTTAGAACCTCCCATCTTCTGCATAATTACCACTTTCTTCATGGTATATGTGCAGTTTAAGTTTTTTATTTGATTTTAATCAGCTGAAAATTGAAAATATTATTTTTCTGTTAAAATCTTATGTTGATATAGCAATTTTATATTAAAATAAGGTTAATTTATCACCATCTTTTGAAAGCTTTTTCCCATTTCTTCTTATTTGGCATACACTTTCGCAAAAAATGGAAATATTCTTTTTATTTTTCATGCTAAAATTATGACTGTTTCCTAATAATAATAAATTTATTTACTTTTTGGTGCTAAAGGAAGTCTGGCTGGCATAATTTATTATTTTGCAGATTATTTAATACCATCTTAATGATTAATGAACAGCAACAGTAAAAAATCAATTAATAATGGAGGGTAACAAATGAGAGAAATTTTTCTTGAAAAAGAACAGAATTTAATGCTACGAATTGTTGAAGAACTATATAAATCTCCAACAAGAGAAATAACTTGTAAGGATTTAGCAGAGAAACTTGCTATTGACAAGCGGTCAGTGAGCCGGTTAATTAACGATATTATTGATTGTAGTAAGAAACAAGGAAATCCTCATTTTGTATATGAGAAAAACATTTTGCGAGAACTTGCTCCAAATCCACCCCATCCTCAAGAGTTGCTTAATCAAATGCTTAAGATGTCAATTAAGTTTCAGATTATTGAAAAGCTATTTTTTGAGACTAATACCAACGTTCTTAAAATGTGTTATGATCTAAACATTAGCAGAAGTGTTTTTCAACGAAGAGTTTCAGAGCTTCATAGATTTATGAAAACTTTTGATATAAATTTTACTTTTTATTCTAATGAACCTCTTAGAGGTGATGAAAGCCAGATTAGATATTTCTTTCATTCTTTGTTTTGGGAAGTAAAAGAAAGTGAATATATTAAAGAATCTCCAGAACTTCAAAATGTTACTACTCTACTTTTAAACATTAATCCAGATATAGATTATTTCACTCTTAAACGTCTTCAATTATCTGTAACCATCATGCAACATAGAACAAAATATCATCATTATATAATGAGAAAAGAAAGATTTATTATAGAAGACCATCCTTTTATAGGTTTTACAGAATTCTATAACAAAATGAAAACTACTAATATCTTTTCCTATTGTCCAGATGAAGCTACAGCAGAAACAGAATGTAGGTATCTATATTTTGTATTCTGTGGAATAGATTTGATACCTTTAAGCAAATTAACACGAATTAATTATGATATAAATAAATATCACGACGAAATTGTAGAGACATATCTTGACTTTTTACAGATCGAGTTGCCTTTTAAATTAACAAATATTGAAAAGAACTATATTAAAATAAACCAATACTACCTTCATAAAACAATTAGCGTATTTAAAGGTCATACTAAGGTTTATGGGATGGAGAACTTTTCTGCCAAATTTCAAAATCTAATGCCTAGAGATTATCAGAAAATGTTAGAGATTATAGATGTTTTCTCAGCAAAAAACAGTAAAATCCGTGAACTTAAAAAGCGTATTCCTTCTTTCTACCAAGTCTACGGAATGATACTTTGTATTATATTTGCAAATCACAAACAAAAATTAAAAGTATTAATCCAAACGAAAGTAAGTCCGTTACAATTAGAATTTATTTCTTGGATAATTAAATCTGTTGCACTTTTTCCAATTGAAGTTGTAACTATTGCAAGTCTTGGCAAGGAAGAACCAGATGCTATTATTTCAGATTATATTCCACCGTTGCAATATAAAAATGTTCCATTCTATAATCTTTCTACTATTGCCTACAATGATGCATTTTCCGGATTAGAATTATTTATATGCAACATTGTTGATGGAAAATTTATGGATACTGACAATGAATAAGAAAAACATATAAAAAACTTTGGCTACTTTAAAAAAAATCCTATTTATGATATAAATTCATCATAAATAGGATTTTTCCTTTATTTTTATCAATAATAGAACTTTTTAAATATCTATTATACTTTTATCTAAATCAACTACTTTTCTTTGCCTTTTGGGATTTAATTACCTTAAGTCTAGTAAACTCTTCACGGTCTTTTTCTTCAAGAGCATTTGTGATATTAAATACTAATGTGTTATACATTGGAATTGTAATATTCTTTAATGCATTTGCACGTTTTTGAGTTTTCTTAATATTGGTAGCAAGTCTATATGCTGAGGTCTCCACCGTAGCTAATTTAATAGTCAGGTCTTTTACCTCTCTAAAGGCTTCTCTGGCTAAATCAATACTTTCATGAGTATAACTAAGAGAATAGGTTAGTTCATTATCTTTAGAGTCATACTTTACAAGAGGTACTTCTGTACCCATAATACTTCTTGTAGTAATTTTAAGACTTTCTTCTACGGGAACTGTGAAACCTAAGTCTTGAACTCTACTAATTCCATGCTCTATATTTGCTTTCTGAAGGCATTCATAGGCTCTTGAAAATGTTGAATCAATCTTATCTTGTATATCTTTAGCTAAATCAATAAGACCCATTAATTCTTTAAGAAGAATATTTCTTTTTCTATCCATAAGGTCATAACCTTGATGGGCTAATTTCAGACTATTCTTAGCCAACATTAGATTACCTTTTGTGGGAAATTCGCGAGGATCCATGATAACCTCCTTTCATGTTTCATTTTCAAACTATACTATATAATTCTTTTAATAGATTATTTCAAATAAGCTTTTTTGTATATAATGGCTTATTCTTCATCTTCTGTAGTATCACCTTTAGCGAAGTCTTCATCTTTTAATTCAGTAACTTCACCTGGGTAATATTTCTCAATAAGTTTTGGATCAAGTCTATCAAGTTCAGAAACCGGAAGTAATGAAAGTAATTTCCAGCCCAAGTTAAGAGTTTCACTAATTGATCTGTTTTCTCCTTCTCCTTGACCTACATAACGATGTTCAAATTCCTGACCAAAAACTAGATATTTTTTATCTATATCAGAAAGTTCATCTTCACCGATTACAGAAGCCAAGCTTCTTGCATCTCCTACCTTAGCATATGAGGCAAAAAGCTGATTTGCAAGACTTTGATGATCTTCTCTTGTAAAGCCTTCACCGATACCGTCCTTCATAAGACGAGAAAGCGATGGCAATACACTAATTGGTGGGTAGATACTTTGTCCATTAAGATTTCTATCAAGAACTATTTGCCCTTCTGTAATATATCCGGTTAAGTCTGGAATAGGATGAGTTATATCATCATTAGGCATTGTTAGTATAGGAAGTTGAGTAACTGAACCTTTAACTCCATCTATAATTCCGGCACGTTCATATATTGTGGCAAGTTCAGAATAAAGGTATCCCGGATAACCTTTACGAGATGGTATCTCTCCTTTTGATGAACTAACTTCACGAAGAGCCTCACAGAATGAAGTCATATCTGTAAGTATAACCAAAATATGTTTATGACACTCAAAAGCTAAATATTCAGCTACTGTAAGAGCAACTCTTGGCGTAATAAGACGCTCAACAACAGGGTCATTTGCAAGATTTAAGAACATGGCAACATGGTCTGAAACTCCGCTTTCTTCGAATGTTTTTCTAAAGTAATCTGCTACATCATGTTTAACACCCATAGCTCCAAATACGATAGCAAATTCTTCATCAGAATTATCCCCCAATGAAGCTTGCTTAACGATTTGAGCTGCAAGCTGATCATGAGGCAAACCATCACCGGAGAAGATAGGAAGCTTCTGTCCACGAATTAAAGTTGTAAGTCCATCTATTGCAGAGAATCCAGTACGAATATAGTTTCTAGGATATTCTCTTTTTACTGGATTAAGAGGAAGTCCGTTTACATCACGAAAATCAGTTGACACAATAGGTCCAAGTCCATCAATTGGATTGGCAATTCCATCAAAAGTTCTTCCAAGCATATCCTCAGAAACAGCAATTTCCATTGGACGCCCGGTAAGCTTAGTATGAGTATTCTCAAGAGACATATTTTCTGTTCCTTCAAATACTTGAATTATAGCTTTATCTTCATTTAATTCTACTATACGTCCTAATTTATGTGTATCATGGTCAACTACAAATTCAACAATTTCATCGAAAAATGCATCTTGCACACCTTCAAGGGCTACAAGGGGACCATTTATATTACTTAAACCTAGGTATTCTATAGACATCTAAATTTACCTCGTTTTCTAAAGTTTATGAGTTTTTAGCAATTACTCTATTATAAAAATCATCTATATCTTTTTTATATGTATCTAATATTTGCAAATTGCTATTAGGTACATCGTATTTTATGTTAATAACTTTTTCAAACATACCTTCAGACTTTAATACTGACATTGGATGCCCCATAGCAACAAGATCACGACATTTTTTATAAAGATATAGTATAACATCCATCATCTTAAATTGCTTTTCAAGAGGAACCATTGTGTCTTCCGGATGGAAAGCATTCTGTTGAAGGAATCCAAGTCTAATTACTCTGGCAATTTCTAGAGTTAATTTTTGATCATCTGGAAGTACGTCACTACCAATTAATTTTACTATCTCCATTAAACTATTTTCTTGATTAAGTAAAGTCATAATTCTATTACGATAATCAACAAATTTAGGAGATACATGATCTGTATACCAACTTGCTAAATCTGGTATATATTCACTATAGCTTGACAACCACTGTATAGCCGGGAAATGTCTTGCATAAGCAAGAGATTTATCAAGTGCCCAGAAACAACGTACGAAACGCTTTGTATTTTGAGTAACAGGTTCTGAAAAGTCTCCACCTTGAGGACTTACAGCACCAATTATTGAAACTGAACCTGTGGAACCATTTAAGCTTTCCACATGTCCTGCTCTTTCATAAAAGGCTGAAAGACGAGAAGCAAGATATGCAGGGAAACCTTCCTCTGCAGGCATTTCTTCAAGTCGACCACTTAACTCACGAAGAGCCTCTGCCCAACGACTTGTAGAGTCTGCCATTATGGCAACGTCATATCCCATATCTCTATAATATTCAGCTAAAGTTATTCCTGTGTAAATAGAAGCTTCACGAGCTGCAACGGGCATATTAGATGTATTTGCAATAAGAGTTGTTCTATCCATAAGTGGATTTCCAGATTTCGGGTCAACTAACTCTCCAAATTCCTCAAGAACCTGTGTCATTTCGTTTCCACGTTCTCCGCAACCAATGTAAATAATAATATCTGCATCTGCCCATTTAGCTATCTGATGCTGTGTCATAGTTTTTCCGGTTCCAAATCCTCCGGGAATTGTAGCTGCTCCACCTTTAGCAATTGGAAACATTGTATCAATTACACGCTGACCTGTAATAAGAGGAACTGATGTTGCATGTCTTTCATGAACAGGTCTTGGCACACGAATTGGCCATCTTTGAGTCATTGTCAGCTCTCTTGTAGTACCATCAGATAATTCTATTTTAACTATAACATCATTTATAGTATATTCCCCATCATTTGCAACATAGGTAACTGTAGCATGTTTAACATCTGGTGGCACCATACATTTATGTAAAATAGCTGTAGTTTCTTGAACTTCACAGATGACTGTTCCACCATGAACATCATCTCCAACAGCAACTGTCATATGTGCCTGCCATTTTTTCTCTACATCAAGGGAATCTACGCTAATACCACGAGTAACAAATGCTCCACCACCGGCTTCACTAATCTGCTCAAGAGGTCTTTCAATTCCGTCGAATATATTATTAAGAATTCCAGGTGCCAGAGTAACTGATACGGCTTCTCCTGTTGCTTCAACAGCTTCGCCTGGGCGAAGTCCTGAAGTTTCTTCGTAAACCTGAATGGTTGTCATATCCTTGTCAAGTGAAATAACTTCACCAACAAGCTTTTCTTCTCCCACATGTACCATCTCAGACATCTTAAATTCGGTTCGTCCCTTTAGGTAAATAACGGGACCATTAATTCCGTATATATTTCCTTTATTTTCAGTACGCAATTTAACTTATACCTCCTTTAAATACAAATGCCTGGTACTCTCTTTCTATTGCACCTTTAAATGCATTATCTATCAGAATATTTTTCCCAAAAAGTACTGCACGTACTCCACCGATAAAATCCATCTTACTTAAGGTAAGCTTTATTCCAGTCTGTTCCTCAAGATATGGTATTTTATCCTTATCACTAGGATTTATATATATAGTTATAGGATCATCCTTTGCAAATGTAGCTGCATGAATAATATAATCAATCAAAAGCTTAGTATATTCTTCTGTTTTCATGTAGTCATATACATCCTGCTTCACTTCTTCAAAAAGCTTATCTTTTAATTCAGTTTGAATTTTAGAAAGCTCTCTCTTTAAAGACAAGGATGCCTTAGATGATGCCATATTCTTTTCTTGTTTCGCTTTAGACTCTTCCGCTTTTATACGAAGTTTAGACTGTCTAATAGCTTCTTCATGATGTTGATCATATACCTTTTCTAAGGCAACTGTATGTTGCTGCACCATTGCATTTGCAGTTGCTCTGGCTTCTGTCATAGCAAGGTTCTGTAAATGAGCAATCTTTTCTTCTATTTCCATAACAGTCCTCCATCTATAGCTTTAATCCTATAGATTCATTAACATATGATGTAATGAAATCTTTTTTTCTTCCGGTACCATGTCTATCAGGTATCTCTATTAATAGTGGCAAGCTATTGTCTAATCTCATTTTATCAATTAAATCCGGGAATTCTCTTCCGAATTTCTCCGTCAAAAGAATAACCCCAATGCTTTTATCTGCCATGGCATTTTCTATAGCCTCTCGAAGTTCTTCACGTTCGTGAACATGCACTCCTTCAACACCTGCCAGACGCATTCCAATTATTGTATCAATATTGTCACTTATTAAAAACATTTTCATAGTAACACCTGTTTCCATATTTCAAAATTAAAATATCTCTATATTAATTTGCAAATAAAAACCAACTTTCTTCATTTGCAAATATAATATTTCAATATTCTCCCTTTTTTATAATTGTCCTAAAATCATGAATGAAATAATTAATCCGTAAAGACAAACTCCTTCGGCAAGACCAACGAAGATAAGTGATTTACCAAGTACTGAACTGTCTTCTGAAATTGCTCCAAGGGCTGCTGAAGCTGCTCCACTAACGGCAACACCACCACCTACACAAGAAAGACCTGTTGAAAGAGCTGCTGCCAAATATCCAAGTCCAACTCCTGAAGCACCAGATCCTGCTGCTGCGTGAACTGGGGCACCACCAAGTAACATAACTCCTGCTACAAGACAAGCTCCAAATGTAAAGAATACGTTAGTAGCTAATGCTTTCTTATAACGTGATTTTGTTTTTGCTCCTAATAAGAAATAACCAAATGGAAGAATAATTCCAAGTACAAATGCTGCAATTAATAATAATTTCACTGTCATGTTCATGATATGACCTCCTAATAATATTGTTCTTTTGAGCTTTTTGGCTCTTTTTGATATTTGATTTAATGTTACTTAAACTATAATTTATATCCTAACAATTACTTACTTTTTTTATTGTCTCCTGTTTTAAAAGGTACAAATTCTCGTCCATTACCTTTGTAAAAACGACTGAACAATTCATAATACTCAAGACGAAGAACTTGAATACCTACTACCAAACCTTCAAGACCCATAACTATAATATTTCCAACAATTACACCAATCATATTTGCATGTCCCGCTTCTGCTCCGGAAAGCATCAGGACTACTTGCATTATAGCCGCATGGCTTACTGCAAATGCGCCAATACGCACATAAGAAAGTGTATTTGAAAAATAACTTAGCATGGTTTCAAATAATTCAAAGAAACCTGAAACTGCAAACATTCCTTTGCCACCTTCAATCTTTTTATGATTGTGAGTAATGGCATTTGTAAGTGGTTCTTTTAAGAAGAAAAGGATTATTGGTATTCCAAGGAAAACTATCATTAAAATATTTCCCGGAACTTTATGTCCCGTCATAAAAAGTACTATAGTTAAAACTATAAATCCATAAAAGATTATTCCTGCTAATCCATTATTTGAAAATAGTAAAGTTCCTAAATCCTTTGCTTTTATTGCATTAACAATGTTAAACAACATAACCAAAATGTTGAGTCCCATACCAAAGGCAACAGCAATTACAAATACTGAATTTAACTGACCAATAAACGGTAATTTGGTCATTGCATCAACCGGTCTTAACCAAATTGGGTGAAGAATATTTTCAAATCCAAAGAAGGAACCATACATAAATCCAAAGAAGATTGAACAAACACCTGCTAAAGAAATAATTCCTGCCAGTTTCATCTTCCTAATCAAGTAGAGAATACCTCCACCTATAAATAAAACCAACCCTTGTCCTGCATCTCCAAACATTGCTCCAAACATAAGAGTATATGTAATAGCTATAAAAATCGTTGGATCCATTTCATTATGAGCAGGAGTTCCATACATTGAAATAAAAAGTTCAAAAGGTTTGAATATTCTAGGATTTTTAAGCTTTGTGGGAGGATCATCAAAGTATGTTTCACGACTATCCTCCACAGTAACGGTTACCCTTTTATCATCTTTTACATCTGATAAGAAACCTTCTGTATCACTTTCTGTCATCCATCCAACTAGAATGTATTCTTGATTTCCATC
>JAISGP010000052.1 GCA_031263035.1 Lachnospiraceae bacterium
GCGAAATGTGCTATTTGTGGAAAAGGTGCGCACTTTGGAAATAGTGTTAGTCACTCACATAGAAAAACACCTAAGATGTGGAAATCAAATGTAAAGTCTGTTCGTATTCGTAATGCTAATGGAGCAGTTAAAAAAACTTATGTTTGTACAGCATGCCTTAGAAGTGGTTTAGTAGAAAGAGCTTAATAGATTTTAAAATAAAATTGCAATCAACTAGTTATACTAGCTGGTTGTTTTTTTGATGTAATAAATTTTATCTGTGTACATATATATAAATATATCACTGCAAAACTTGTTTTGTATAGTGATATATTTATATATATGTGTGTATTGGAAAATCAAACAACAGCGAGATGTAGTGAAACGAAATCGAGCTGGTGTGCAGATTTTATACAGATAAAATTTATAAAAGAAGTAAATAAGAAAGCAAGCTGCATAAATATTTTTTCACAGATAAAATTCTGTATAGATATGACAATATCATATCAACTAGACGGAATGTTCTTGTGTTATTTACTAAAAAATGTGTTTGATTTTTGTGCAATAAATTGAAAATAAAGCAATCAGAAAGAAATTCGAAAAAAATCATTGACTTAATTAATAGATTTGTTATAATTCACACATAATTTAATACAAAACCGAGAGAATATAGGGTAAGGTGAAGCCAAAACAATGGCTTTGTTCTTATCTATTTTTTTGCCCCAAAACGGAAAAATATCCTCTATTTTTACTTGCGGCATTATATTATAATTTACTAAAACAACTTGTGAGGAGCGGTATTATGAAAAAGGAAGTATATGATGCGATTATGGACAATCCAGTAATTGCAGGGGTTAGAACGGAAAGTGATTTAAATGCCTGTATAAAATCAGGAATAAATGTTGTATTTTTCCTTTATGGAGATATCTTGAATATAGATGTCCTTGTAAAAAAAGCTAAAGAAGCTGGAAAAATCGTATTTGTACATGTTGATTTAATTGCAGGATTTAGTTCAAAAGATATAGTAGTGGATTTTATAAAAGAGAAAACTTTAGCAGATGGAATTATTTCTACTAAACTAAATTTAGTTAAACGAGGGAATGAAGTTGGACTTGCAACCATATATAGAGTTTTTATTATAGATTCTATGGCAACTGCGAATTTAGAACATCAAGTAAAGCAGATAAAAAGTGATTTAGTTGAGATTCTTCCGGGATTACTTCCATCAGCTATAAAGGAAGTAGCTAAGATAACTAAGCACAACGTAATAGTTGGGGGATTAATTTCAGACAAATCTGATGTTATTAATGCATTGAATGCTGGAGCATTAGCAATATCATCAACTAATAGAGATGTGTGGAATTTATAGAGATATAAAAAAATTTGTATATTTGCTATGAATTATATTTTTAAGCTCATAATGAGGGATGTATTTTAAATTTGATTTGCGATCGAGATCAAATTAAAAATAAAAAAGGAAATAGGGAAAAAGTTAAAGGAGGTCATGCAATATGGCAAAGTATGTAATGGCACTAGATGCTGGTACTACAAGTAACAGATGTATCTTATTTAATGAAAAAGGTGAGATGTGTTCTATGGCCCAGAAAGAATTCACACAATTCTTTCCAAAGCCAGGTTGGGTTGAACATGATGCTGATGAAATTTGGTCAACACAAATAGGTGTTGCAGTTGAAGCTATGGCAGGAGCAGGAGCTTGTGCAGAGGAGATAGCTGCAATAGGTATTACTAATCAGCGTGAAACTACAATAGTATGGGATAAAAACACGGGGGTTCCTGTATATCATGCAATTGTTTGGCAATGTAGAAGAACAGCTGAATACTGCGATACACTTAAAGAAAAAGGATTAACAGATAAATTTAGAGCAAAAACTGGTCTTATTATAGATGCATATTTCTCAGGAACTAAGATTAAGTGGATTCTTGATAATGTAGAAGGTGCAAGAGAAAAAGCTGAAAAAGGTGATTTACTCTTTGGTACAGTTGAAACATGGTTAATCTGGAAACTTACAAGAGGAAAAGTTCATGTAACAGATTACTCTAATGCTTCAAGAACAATGTTATTCAACATTAATGAACTTAAATGGGATGATGAGATTTTAGCTGAATTAGATATTCCTAAATCAATGCTTCCGGAAGTTAAACCAAGTTCTTGCGTTTATGGAGTTACAGATCCACAGTTCTTCGGTGGTGAAATTCCTGTTGCTGGAGCAGCTGGGGACCAACAAGCAGCACTTTTTGGTCAAACATGTTTTAACCCAGGTGAAGCTAAAAACACTTATGGAACAGGCTGTTTCTTACTTATGAACACAGGTGAAAAACCAGTATTCTCTGAAAATGGATTAGTAACTACAATTGCATGGGGCTTAGACGGAAAAGTTAATTATGCTCTTGAAGGTTCAATCTTCGTTGGTGGAGCTTCTATTCAATGGCTTCGTGATGAACTTAAAGTTATAGATTCAGCACCTGATTCTGAATATATGGCTAAGAAAGTAAAAGATACTAACGGATGCTACGTTGTACCTGCATTTACAGGACTTGGAGCACCTTATTGGGATCAATATGCAAGAGGAACCATTGTTGGTATTACTCGTGGCGTTAACAAATATCATATTATTCGTGCAACATTAGAGTCTATTGCATATCAAGTAAATGATGTTCTTTGTGCTATGAAAGCTGATTCTGGAATTGAATTAAAAGCTCTTAAAGTTGACGGTGGTGCAAGTAATAATAACTTCTTAATGCAGACACAGGCTGATATTATGAATGCTCCTGTAAATCGTCCAAGTTGTGTTGAAACTACAGCTATGGGTGCAGCATATTTGGCTGGTCTTGCAGTAGGATATTGGGAAAATAAAGAAGACGTTATTAAAAACTGGGCAATAGATAAAGAATTCTATCCAGAAGTTACTGTGGAAGATAGAGAATCTAGAATTAAAGGCTGGAAGAAAGCCGTAAAACAATCTTTTGGATGGGCAAAAGAGGAATAAAATTAGTAGTTTGAAAATTGAATAAGTTTCAAAAAGCGTAGTCAGGGCACCTTCTTTTGTAGGGAGAGAAGGTGCCTAGGGAAAAAATATTAGGAAATAAGAGGGAAAAATTATGTTGCCTTATATAGCTGAGTTTTTAGGTACTATGATGTTGATATTATTAGGAGACGGGGTTTGTGCAAATGTTAACTTGAAAAAGTCTGGAATGGCAGGGGGCGGAACTGTTCAAATTACCTTTGCATGGGGCTTTGCTGTAATGGTTCCAGCTTTTATTTTTGGAGCAGCTTCAGGAGCACATTTCAATCCAGCCCTTACTTTAGGACTAGCTCTTGATGGAAGCTTTGCTTGGAATATGGTTCCGGGATATATTGCTTGTCAAGTAGCAGGAGCATTTGTAGGTGCATGTCTTGTATATGCTATGTTTAAAGATCACTTTGATGCAGAAGAAGATGGTGCTGTTAGTCGTGGTGTATTCTGTACAGCTCCAAGTATAAGAAATATTCCAAGAAATATGCTTAGTGAAATTGTTGGAACTTTCGTACTTGTATTTGCAATTAAAGGTGTTGGAAATGTAGCTAATATTCCAGGTGGAGTAAGCAATATCCTTGTTTGGGGAATTATCGTATCAGTAGGTATGTCTCTTGGCGGACTTACAGGATACGCAATCAATCCAGCCAGAGACTGGGGTCCAAGACTTGCTCATGCTGTATTACCAATTAAAAATAAAATCACATCTGATTTTGGTTATGCATTCCCAGTTACCTTATGCGGACCAATAATTGGTTCAGTAATTGCAGTAATGTTATTTAAATATATTCCTTGGTAGAATTAGTGTTCATACTTAATTCAAGGAAACAAAACAATTTAAGTTTATTATTAAGATAAGGAAAAATACAAACCAAATATCAACATTTTTAAAAATTAAATATTGTTTTGCGGAGAATAAGAGTCGTGCAAAAGCTTACCTTAATCAGGTGGGTATTTGTTGCGACTCTTTTTTTCGTAATTAAAATTAAAAAGATGTATAGAAAAAGATGATGTTCCTTTAGTTCTAGAATTAAAAGTTTTATAAGGCTCAATTTATAATTGTATAATTTGCTAAAAACTTTTAGGAAGAACTTTAAGGAGTTAAGTGTAAGCTTTTAAATATAGTAAATGCTATAGTGACTATGAAAAGTAAAAAGACAGAGGAATATGAAATAATTTATAGAAAAAACTTATAGATAATAAGTTAGTGAATTTGTAGATAATTAAGTAAAATACTTAAATTAAATATAAAGGAGAGTAGCAATATGTATGACGTAGTAATAATTGGGGCTGGTGTATCAGGCAGCGCAATTGCAAGGGAATTATCAAGGTATAAGGTTAACGTTTTAGTATTAGAGAAAAATGAAGATGTGTGTTCGGGAACATCAAAGGCTAATAGTGGTATTGTTCACGCAGGTCATGATGCAACACCGGGAAGTCTTATGGCTAAGTTAAATGTTGAAGGAAGCCAGATGATGGAAGAACTTTCTAAGGAATTAGATTTTGCCTATGAAAGAAATGGTTCTATGATTCTTTGCTTTGACAAAAAGGATTTTAATAAGCTTCAAGATTTATATGATAATGGTATAAAAAATGGAGTTAAAAATATGGAAATCATCTACAAAGATGAGATTAAAAAACTTGAGCCAAATTTAACTGATAATGTATATGCTGCTCTTTACTCAAAAGATGGTGGAATTGTAGATCCATTTGGATTAAACATTGCCATGGCAGAGAATGCTGCAACAAATGGAGTGAAATTTGAATTTAATGCTCCTGTTGTGAAAATCGAAAAAGGTAATGGATATTGGGCAATAGACACAGATAAAGAGATAATTAAGACAAAATGTATTGTTAATGCAGCGGGTGTATTTGCAGATACTATTCATAACATGGTAAGTAAGGATAAGATGGAGATAATTCCAAGAAAAGGAGAATATTATCTTCTAGATAAAAGTATTGGTAAATTTACAAATGCTACTATTTTCCAACTTCCTACAGCCTATGGAAAAGGTATTTTAATTACTCCAACTGCTCACGGTAATATGCTAATTGGACCTACTGCAAATGATATTCCTGATAAAGAAGGAACAAATACAACTAGAGAGGGACTTGATGAAGTAGCATTAAAATCTATGGTTTCATCGGAGATAGTACCTCTTAGAAAAGTTATTACTTCATTTGCAGGATTACGTGCTCATCTTAAGAGTCATGACTTTGTAATTGAAGAAGTAGAAGGATGTGATGGCTTCTTTGATGCTGCAGGAATTGAGTCTCCTGGTCTTACAAGTTCACCGGCAATTGGTAAGATGGTTGGAGAAATGATTCAGAAGAAGTTGCATTTAGAAGAAAATCCGGAGTTTGATGGAAAAAGAAAAGATATTCTTAATCCAAAGAATTTAACGGAAGAAGAATATGAGGAACTTATTAAAGAAAAACCAGCATATGGTCATGTTATTTGTAGATGTGAAAGAGTTACCGAAGGTGAGATTTTAGATGCAATTCATAGACCTTTAGGAGCTAAGTCTTTAGATGGAATAAAAAGAAGAACTCGTGCCGGTAGTGGAAGATGTCAAGCTGGTTTCTGTTCTCCTAGAGTTATGGAAATACTTTCAAGAGAACTTAATATTGACCAAAGTGAAATAACTAAAAGCGGTGGTGATTCTAAAATTATTTTTGGAACAGATAAAGATGCTTATAGGAGGGCAAACTAATGAGAGAGTGTGATTTAGTCATTATTGGTGGCGGACCGGCAGGACTTGCAGCAGCTATATCTGCCTTTGATAGTGGAATTAAAGATATTTTGATTTTAGAAAGAGATAAGGAATTAGGTGGAATACTTAATCAGTGTATACACAACGGATTTGGATTACATACATTTAAAGAAGAACTTACAGGACCTGAATATGCTTCAAGATTTATAGATAAGGTACTTGAAAGAAAAATTGAATATAAACTTGGTACTATGGTTATTGATATTTCAAAAGATAAAGAAGTAGTAGCCATTAACCCAGAGGAAGGTTTATTTCATATTAAAGCAAAGGCTGTTATTCTTGCAATGGGGTGTAGAGAAAGAAGTCGTGGAGCTTTAAATATTCCCGGATATAGACCTGCAGGTATTTTTTCAGCAGGTACAGCTCAAAGACTTGTAAATATGGAAGGCTATTTGCCAGGTAGAGAAGTTGTAATTTTAGGTTCCGGAGATATAGGGCTTATTATGGCAAGACGTATGACTTACGAAGGGGCTAAGGTTAAAGTTGTTGCGGAACTTATGCCTTATTCTGGAGGATTAAAGAGAAATATAGTTCAATGTTTAGATGATTATGATATTCCTCTTAAATTAAGCCATACTGTTATTGATATTCAAGGAAAAGAGAGAGTAACAGGGGTTACTATTGCGGAAGTAGATAATACAGGGAAACCAATTAAAGGAACGGAAGAAACATATTCTTGTGATACACTTCTTCTTTCTGTTGGGCTTATTCCAGAAAATGAGCTTTCAGAAATGGCAGGAGTTGAACTTGGAATTACATCAGGACCTATTGTAAATGAAAGTCTTGAAACTAATGTACCTGGAATATTTGCTTGTGGTAATGTTCTTCATGTTCATGATTTAGTTGATTATGTTTCAGAAGAAGCAGGATTTGCAGGTAAAAGTGCGGCACACTTTATTGAGGACCAAAAGAAATTTGAAGACAAAGGAATTGAAATTCAGATTAACACAGGTGATAAGGTAAGATATACAGTGCCTAAAACAGTCCATCCGGATATTATGGAAGATGAAATAACAGTTAGACTTCGTACAACTAATGTATTTAAAAATGTTTATTTAAACTGTTATGCAGGAGATAAAAGGATTGTACATAGAAAACGTCCAGTTATAGCTCCTGGAGAAATGGAAAACTTCCAACTTAAAAAAGAGGATATTAAGGATTTAAAAGCAGAAGAAATAATCACCGTAGCATTTGAGGAGGAATAAAAATGGAGAAAAGAAATTTAACATGTATACGTTGTCCCCTTGGTTGTAGTCTTGTGGTAACTATAGATGGAGATAATATTGATGTTACAGGTAATACTTGTAAGAGAGGTTACGATTATGGAGTAAAAGAAGTAACTAATCCAACAAGAGTTGTTACAACAACAGTTCCGGTAAGTGATGGAGTAGATCTTAGAGTTTCTTGTAAGACTTCTGGAGATGTTCCTAAGGACAAGATGATTGATGTAATAAAAGATTTAACTGAAGTTAGTATTAATGCTCCGGTTGCAATTGGAGATGTAATTAAAGCTAATGTTGCAAATACAGGTATAGACATTGTGGCAACTAAAAATGTTAGTAAAAAAAAATCTAATTTGAAAGCAACAGAAGTTCCAAAACACGAGTATAAAAAAGCTATATAGTGTTCACATCTACCTCCCTGAGATTTGGGCATTCAGTGAAATATCTTGAGTTTAAATGAAAATCCCTGTATAATTACAGGGATTTTTGTTTAGGTATTAAATACCTTAGTATTTTATATAAAGATTATTACCTTAATATAAGGAGGACTAATAGTGATAGGTAGATTAGAAAACGAACTTGGAAATATTACAATAGATCCTGATGTTCTTGCTAAATATGCTGGAAACGTTGCAACTGGTTGTTTTGGTGTAGTTGGAATGGCAGCAGTTAGTGTAAGAGATGGCCTTGTACATTTGCTAAAAAAAGAAAGTTTAACTAAAGGTGTTAAGGTTCAGATTTCTGCTGATAACCATCTTTCATTTGCACTACATATTATTGTTTCCTATGGAGTTAGTATTCATGCAGTTGTAGACATTCTCACAAGTTCTATCAAACAACAGATAGAAGACTTCAGTGGAATGCCAGTTGATAGAATTAATGTCTTTGTTGATGGCGTTCGTGTTATTGATTAATTATGTCTTTTAACTTGGAGGGGAAGATTGTGGCTACTGATAAAATAAAAGTAAAAATGCTGGCTAATATGTTTTTAGGCGGTTCGAAAAACCTTGATGGACACAAGGAATTTATTAATGAATTAAATGTATTTCCTGTACCAGATGGAGATACTGGTACTAATATGACTATGACAATTATGTCTGCGGCTAAAGAAGTTTCTGCTTTAGAAAATCCTAGCATGGAGAGTATTTCTAAGGCTATAGCTAGTGGTTCTCTTCGCGGGGCAAGAGGTAACTCTGGAGTTATTCTTTCTCAGCTCCTTCGTGGATTTACCAAGGTTATTTCTAGTGAAAAAGAATTGACTACAGATATTGTGGCTAAGGCTTGCGTAAGAGCTAAAGAGACAGCTTATAAGGCAGTTATGAAGCCAAAAGAAGGGACTATTCTTACTGTAGCTTCTGGAATTGCTGATAAAGCTACAGAATTAGCTGCTACAGTTACAGATTTTGATGAATTTATTCCTGGCGTTATTGAATATGCAGAGGAAGTTTTAGACAGTACTCCTGAATTATTACCTGTTCTTAAAGAAGCCGGAGTTGTAGATTCAGGTGGACAAGGCCTTTTAGAAATATTGAAAGGTGCATATGCTGTTTATAGAGGTGAAGATATTGATTTAAGCAGTATAAGTGGAAGTACTGAAAGTGCACCAAGAAATACTTCATATTCAGCTCATAAAACAGATGAAGATATTAAATTTGGATATTGTACTGAATTTATTATAGAGACTTCAAAAGAATTTACTCATGAAGATGAAAAGGACTTTAAAGGCTTTTTAAATGATTTAGGTGATTCTATTGTTATGGTAGCTGATGATGATCTTGTTAAGATTCATGTTCACACTAATCATCCTGGAAAAGCAATTGAGAAAGCCCTTACCTATGGTGAGCTTTCTAGAATGAAGATTGATAATATGCGTGAAGAGCATAGAGAGAATCTTAGAAAAGAGATTGAGGCAGAAGAAGCTAAGAAAGTAAAAGACATGCCTCATAAAGAAGTAGGATTTTTATCAATTTCTATAGGAGAAGGATTATCAGATGTATTTAGAGAACTTGGTGTAGATGGACTTATTGAAGGCGGTCAAACTATGAATCCAAGTACTGAAGATATTCTCTCTAAAATTGATGAAGTAAATGCAGATACTATTTTCTTATTGCCTAATAATAAAAATATTATTCTTGCTGCAAATCAAGCCAAGGCTTTAAGTCAAGATAAGAGGATTGTAGTTATTCCTACAAAGACTATTCCTCAAGGTATTACAGCTATGATTAGCTATAATGAGTCTGCTTCCATTGAAGAAAATGAAAGTATGATGAATGAAGTTATATCTACAGTTAAGACTGGACAGGTTACTTATGCAGTTCGTGATACTAGAATTGATGATAAGGATATTAAAACAGGGGATATAATGGGCATTGGTGACAAGAATGTTCTTTCTGTTGCTAAAACTCCAGTTGATGCTGTTATGGAAATGTTAGATGAGTTAGTAGATGAAGATTCAGAATTAATCAGTATCTATTTTGGATCAGATATTAAAAAAGAAGAGGCAGAAAGTCTTTTAGCACAGGTTGAAGAGAAATACCCTGATTTAGATGTGGACCTTCAAGATGGTGGACAACCTATTTACTATTACATTATAGCTGTTGAGTAAGATATTTTTATAAGGTTGATTGCAGATAGAGAGATTAATTAATATTTTTATGGGTTATTCTTAGAAATTTATATCTGTAATAAAAAATTATTGTTTTAGTGTTTTCTAAGAGAATAATAGATTGTGAGATAAAATGAAATTAACTGATCCAATAGACAAGATTAAAGGCATTGGAGAAAAATCAAAAAAATTATTTGAAAAATTAAATATTTTTACTGTTTCAGATTTGCTATTATATTTTCCTAGGAATTATGATATATATGAAGAGCCAATTTCTATTGAAGATATAGAAGAAGGGAAAACAGTTGCCATTAAGGGAAAAATTGCCGGGAAAATTCAAGTTTCCGGCAATTTTAGAATGCAGATTACTAAGATTAATTTCCGAGATAAAACTGGAAGTATTGAGGTTGTTTGGTATAATTCGCCTTATATTAAAACTACTCTTTATAAAGCTTCTGAAATTATCCTTAGAGGAACTGTAATTAATAAGGCTGGACATTTAAGATTAGAACATCCGGAGATTTTTAATCCATGGGAAAAATATAGAGATAAATTAGCTACTCTTCAGCCTAGATATGGCTTAACTAGCGGTTTAACCAATAATTTAGTTATAAAATCTATTCATCAAGCCTTAGAACAGGTCATAGATTTAAAAAGCCTTCTTCCAGATTTTATAGAAGATAGATATTCTCTACAATCATTTAATAAAGCTATACCAGAAATACATTTTCCTCATAATAAAGAACAGGTTATTTACTCCAGAGATAGATTGGTTTTTGAAGAGTTTTTGGAATTTATTATTTCCCTTAGAAAATTAAAGTCAGAGGAAAATATAAAAAGTGAATTTGTTTTAGATAGGGGAGTTCAGAAGAAAGTATCAGAGTTGATTAAAAGGCTTCCTTTTGAACTTACGAAAGCTCAAGGAAATACTATTATAGATTGTTTTACAGACATGGTTTCCGGAAAAGTTATGAATAGACTTATTCAAGGAGATGTAGGTTCTGGAAAAACTATAATAGCTGTTATGCTTTTATTTGCAGTAGTTTTGTCAGGATATCAAGGAGCTTTAATGGCACCTACCGAGGTTTTAGCAAGACAGCATTATAATAGTATTTCTAATTTGATTTCAACACTTGGCATATCAGATATTTCAGTGGAACTTCTTTTAGGCTCAACCACTGCTAAAGAAAAAAGAGAAATTAGAGAAAGAATTGTTAGCGGAAAATCCGGAATTATAATTGGAACTACTGCTCTTATTTCAGAAAAAGTAGAATATAAAAACTTAGCTTTAGTTATTACAGATGAACAGCATCGTTTCGGCGTGAATCAAAGAGAAAAGCTAATGGATAAAGGAAGATTGCCTCATGCAATAGTTATGAGTGCAACTCCTATACCAAGAACTCTAGCAATGATTTTATATGGAGATTTGGATATATCAGTTGTAGATGAAAAACCCGCCAATAGACTACCAATTAAAAATGCTGTTGTAGATATATCTTATCGACCAAAGGCTTATAGTTTTATAAAATCAGAAATTGAAAAAAAACATCAGGCATTTGTAATTTGCCCTATGGTGGAAGAATCCGAAAAATTAGATGCGGAAAATGTAATAGATTATTCGAAAAATTTGCAAATGATACTAGGAGATAATGTTCGAGTTGCTTATCTTCATGGTAGAATGAAGGCTAAAGAAAAAGATGAGATAATGAGTAAATTTGCAAATGGGGAATATGATATTTTAGTTTCAACTACTGTAATTGAGGTTGGAATTGATATTCCAAATGCTACAGTTATGTTAATTGAAAATGCTGATAGATATGGACTTGCAGCTCTTCATCAACTTCGTGGAAGAGTTGGTAGAGGTGATACGGAGAGCTATTGTATATTTATGAGTGGAAATAAGAAAAAAGAAGTTAGAGAAAGATTGAATATACTTGGAAATAGCAATGATGGTTTTTATATTGCGGAAGAAGATTTAAAGCTTCGAGGTCCCGGAGATTTCTTTGGAATTAGGCAAAGTGGAGAAATGGAATTTAAACTTGCTGATGTTTTTCAAGATAGTAAAATATTGGAGATGGCAAATGAAGCCTATTCTTTAATGATTAAACCTGAAAATTTTGATAAGTGTAAAGAATATTTTAATAGTGTATTTGAAAAAGAACTTAAATTAACTCTATAAATATACTATTATATTAGAGGGTTATATATAAGGGCTTTTAAGATAAATGTAAGGTATGATGAAAAAACTTTTTGAATGATTAATATGGTTAATACGTAGAATATTGTGTATTCATATAATGAACGAAATATAATTAATGATTTAGCAATAAATTTATTGCTTTTATGAAAGGGAAAAGATGCGAGTAATAGCAGGCAGTGCAAGAAGATTACAACTTAAAACTCCAAAAGGATATGATACTAGACCAACAAGTGATAAAATTAAAGAAACTTTATTTAATATACTTTCTGATGAACTATTTGATGTGAACTTTTTGGATTTATTTGCAGGCAGTGGCGGAATTGGCATAGAAGCTTTAAGTAGAGGAGCTAAAACTGCAACTTTTGTGGAGCAAGGAAGAGAAGCCTTAAAGTGTATCAGAGAGAATTTAGTTCATACGAAGTTTGAAGATAATGCCACTGTAATTGGAGGAGATGTTTTTAGAGCTCTTCTGGGACTTGGCAGTAAAAATCCTTTTGATATTGTTTTTATGGATCCACCATTTAATCATGAGTTAGAGAGAAAGGTTCTAGAGTATTTAGCTCATAGTAAAATAATCACTGAAGATACATTGATAATTGTTGAAGCATCATTAGAGACAGAGTTTGATTATGCTGAAGGACTTGGATTTGAAATAACTAGGGTGAAAGAATATAAGACTAGTAAGCATGTATTTTTAAAAAGGTTAAAGTAGTCAATTTGCAATAAGTGGAATTAACATATAGAAAAACTTTGTAGTTCAGGTATTTATATTAATTTTGCTTTAGCAGAATTGCTGGAAGATAGAAATTTAGATGTAAAGAGTTGTACAGATATAAAAATATGAGGGAAGAAAGATGAAGAAGGAAAAGATAGGTATATATCCAGGATCCTTTGATCCTGTTACAAATGGGCATATGGACATTATAAAACGTTCAATTCGTCTTGTGGATAAACTAATAGTTGGAGTTCTAAATAATAGTGAAAAAAGTCCGTTGTTTTCTGTAGATGAACGTGTTAAAATGTTACAAGAAGCAACAAAAGAGTTATCAAATGTAACTATTATGTCATTTAATGGATTGACAGTAGACTTTGCGAAAGACATGAATGCTCATATTATTATTAGAGGTCTTAGGGCTATTAGTGATTTTGAGTATGAGTTGCAGATTGCTCAGATGAACCATAAGCTTTACCCAGATGTGGATACCATCTTTCTTACTACAAGTATAGAACATTCTTATTTGAGTTCTTCTGTAGTAAAGGAAGTAGCAAGGTATGGGGAAGATATTAGTGGATTTGTTCCACCTAATGTATTAAAGATGTTAGAGTGTAAGAATATTAAATGATATTAAACTGAACAATTATATGTTTGTTTAATATTTTTGATTGACAGAGTCTAGATTAATGTATTAAAGTTAGAGTTAGTTTAAAAATGAATTATGATTTGTAAGTTGGATATTATATTAGGATTTAACTTAGAAAAAGGACAATAAAGGAGATTATTATTATGAGTAGTAGCAGAATGGAACAAATTATCGACGAAATTGAAGAGTATCTTGACAATTGTAAGCCAGTGCCATTTTCTCAGACAAAAATCACTGTGAATAAAGATGAAATTGACGAGATGCTTAGAGAACTTAGAAATAAAATGCCTGATGAAATTAAACGCTATCAGAAGATTATCTCTAACAAGGATGCTATTTTAGCTGATGCTACCTCAAAGGCAGATCAGATGTTAGAACAAGCTAAGATTAAAACAACTGAACTTGTAAGTGAACATGAGATTATGCAACAAGCATATACAGAGGCTGATAACATTATTAAAGAAGCTTCTAGTCAGGCAGAGCAGATTCTTGATGTGGCTCAAACTCAGGCTAATGATGTGCGTGCAGATGCTATGCTTTATATAGATGATCAACTTGCAAGCATTGAGAATATCGTAGCTAATACTCTTGATAGCTATACATCTAGATATGATGGTATTGTTAATCTTCTTCAAGAAACATATGATAAAGTAAGAGGTGACCGTTCATCTTTAGTTCTTCCGGAGAAAAGTCATGTGGAAGTAGAAGATGAATATAGTGAAGAAGAATATCCAGAAGAAGAATATAACTAAATAATAAAATAATCTTTCAGTTTAAGGATTTGGTATTCATGTTTTTGTGAGAAACCAAATCCTTTTTTAAAAGGAGGCATATATGAAAATAGGAATTTTAGGTGCGGGACATATAGCAGAAAAAATGGCTAAAACCATAAAATATATTGGGGAAAAGCCTTATGCAGTTGCTTCAAGAGATTTAGATAAAGCAAAAGCATTTGCCAAGAATTTTGAATTTGAAAAAGCCTATGGTTCATATGAGGAATTACTTAATGATAAGGAATTAGAGTTAGTTTATGTTGCTACTCCTCATTCACACCATTATGACCATATAAAACTTTGCTTAAATCATGGAAAACCTGTTCTTTGTGAGAAAAGCTTTACTCAAAATGCTAAGCAAGCCAGAGAAGTATTAGAACTCAGCAAGGAGAAAAATCTATACCTTGGTGAAGCCATTTGGTCTAGGTACATGCCTTCTAGGGCATTTGCAAATAATATTATAAAAAGTGGTCAAATCGGTGAAGTAAAAATGGTTACAGCTAATCTTGGATATAATAATATGGATAGAAAGGATAGATTAACCAATCCTAATCTGGCTGGCGGAGCACTTTTAGATGTAGGAGTTTATTCACTAAACTTTATTGATATGATACTTGATAAACCATATACAGATATAGTTACAAGTTGTACATATACAGATACTGGAGTGGATGAAACCGACATGATAACTCTGAAATTCGATGGGGGAATTATTGCAAATGCTATGTCATCTATTCGAGTTCCCACAGAGCAGAACGGTATTGTATATGGAACAAAGGGATTTTTGATAGCTAGAAATATCAATAATGTAGATACGATTGAAGTTTATAATTCTGATAGAAAGAAAATAGGTCAGATGCCTATGCCGGGAGTATTTACTGGATTTGAGTATGAACTTTCAGCGGCTATAAGAGATGTACAAGCTGGTAAAATTGAAAGTGAAGAAATGCCTCATTCAAAGATTTTATATATTATGGAATTAATGGATAAATGTAGAGAAGAATGGGGAATTGTTTATCCTAATGAGAAGTAAAAATGTGTTTTTATGAAAAAGGTGTATTTGCTTATAAGTGATTTAGTGAAAAAACTTTAATTTTAAGCTATTATATTAGCTTTGTAAAAAAACTTAGTTGAAACTTGAAAAATCATAAATATAATGCATTATGTAATTTAAACATATTAAAAGGCTTATATAGACTGAAATTAGTCTGTATAAGCCTTTTTCTTTGAATAATAAACTTTTGTTTTACTTCAAGTAAGGTTTTCCAATTTTATGTATTTGTCTAATTTTTTTTATGTAATATTGGACTTATTTTTTTATATATCAAAAATGTAATTAAGGATATTAAAAATCCTTTTAGTAGATTAAAGGGAGCTACAGCTAAAAGCACAAAAGTAAAAAGATTGTTAATATGAGAATTAATAGAGGTTCCCATAGCTATAAGTGATTTAATTGGCATATGAAAAGCAGTAGCATAGGTTGGTAGGAGAACAAAAGCATTCATAAATACTGCTACTATTGTCATACAAAGAGTACCCGTAGTTAAACTTAATACGGCTACTATTTTACTTTTATGGTGCTTGTAAATAAGGGATGCTGGAACAATAAATGAACAACCAACAAGGAAATTAGCTACATCTCCAACTCCTGCCGTACTTGTACCTTTAATAATAAAGTGAATTAGTATTTTTAAGAATTCAATGATAACTCCCGCCAATGGGCCCATAGAAAAACCACCAATTATAATTGGAAGCTCACTAAAATCAATCTGATAAAATGATGGTGCAAAGGGGAGTGGGAATTCGAAATACATAAGGATTGCAGCTATAGCACTTAGCATAGCGATTTGAACCATCTTCCGAGTTCTTGAAATATCGGAAGATTGCATAGAAATAGAATTTTCATTTTTCATAATTATACCTTCTTTCATCCAGACTTTACTGTCGGTTTTGGAGTTCCACCAAATCGGCTACTTTTAGTAGTTCGCGGACTGTCACCGCCGGTAGGGAAATTAACCCTGCCCTGAAGTTTTTTATTCGCTTATTAATATATCACTAAAAAAACCTTTCTGCAATACCTTTCTTTATAGTTAGTCAGATAATTTAGATAGTTTAAGTAGTAAAGATATACGTTATTATTTAAATAAATATGTAATTTGCCAAGACAAATGGATGTAGTTTATTAGTTTGACATATATTGGTTTTTTTAATTTAAAAAATCAATTATCTCATGGATATAACGTTTATAATATTTAAGCATAAATGTATGAAAGCCTCCGGCTAAGGTCATAGTCGTTGCGTTTTTAATTTTAGTTTTCATTTTATAGATGTCTTTTTTACCTGTACTATCCCATTGACCAAATATTAAGAAGGTAGGAGTGGATATATTCTTTAGTTCATCTGTAGTTATATGAGGCTCCACAATAATTAAATCAGTAAGAAGCTTAAATCTATAGGCAAGAATTTCTATTAGGCTTTTTTTACTAAAGAAGTGAATTAATCTGTATTGAATATTTGCAAAGAAATCCCCTAGAATATATGAAAATAGAAAAGGCTTTCTAAGTCCAAAGGGGCTTGTGTTAGGGCTTATAGCAACAATTTTATCAATCTTATCTTTATCTTCAATTGCAAATTTTAAAGCAAGATTAGCCCCATCACTGTAGCCGATTAAGCTAGGTTTTTCAATATTCATAACTTTCATAAATTCAGATATATCCTCTTTTAACATATCAAGAGTTATAGACTTGTCCCATGACCAAGACGCATTAATTCGCTCTCTTGAATTAAAAGAATATACTTTGAAATGCTCTGATAATATATCTATCATTTTCCCAAAATTTTTATAGTTTCCTTGCCACCCGTGTAGTAATATAACAGGTTTTCCTTTTCCTGAAATAATATATGGAACTTCAATATCGTTTAACCAAGTCTTGCCATAGCGTTTTTCCATAGTGTCCTGCCTTCATATATAGTATTTATTTGCAAATGTTGTAGATATGAATTATATCACTTAAAAGAAAAAAATAAAGATTATTACATATAGTATTTTAATAAAAACAATTAGATTTAGTAACGTTAGAGTTAATAAATCTAAAAGAATAAAATAGTTTTAAAAACAGTATCTAAATGTGTTAGTTTAGATACTGTTTTCATGTTCTATAAGATTTACTTCTTTAAAGATTTAAGAAAATCTCCAACTCCTGCTGGGTTTTGAATTGCAATAATTGCATATGCCATTTGAATTGTCATAATCTTTGGTTGATATACAAAATATGCAGGTATCCAAGATGATGGATTGTATCTTTCTTTAGTTTGATGAAGGTCTCTAAAACCATAAAATCTATTAAAGTTGTTATAGGCAAAGTCTAAAATTGCTTGAACAAATTTATCTCCTTCTTCCTCTTCTTTTACATCGGAAAGAGGAGATAGACCTAGACTTCCAAACAATACCCCTTCTTCTTTAAACTTCATGAAGCCATCAAAAACTAATTTTTCAGTTGCACCACTAGGACAGTCATTAGTTCTTCTAGTAACATCAGCCATATATCCTTTCATTCCGTAAAATGGAACGAAAACATTAAAAGCTACAATCTTTCCTTCAGCATTTTTAAGGTAAAAATACCTTTTATCCATTGGATTATCTAAGCCTACAGTTCCTAAGGTAAAACCAAGAACACCGCTTTTTTTGCCCTCTATCCATTCGTCAGAAACTGCTTTTATACTTGCTTCTATTTCAGGGTTTCTTTTTTCTAAAGGCTTGTATTCAAAAGTTTCAAGTCCTGCATTATTTGCATGGTTAAGATTCATTCGCATTTTTTGAGCCTTTTTACCCTTTGTATCATAAGATAATAAGTCAAATCTAGCCTCATCACCACATTTAGCATAACCATAACCTAGCATTTTATAATAGGGAAGTAATTCTCTACTTGCTCCTAAAAAAACCACAGCTAAATGTAAATCTTTACACCAATTCTGAAATTCTGATAATACTTCCGGAAAATGTTTTGGTTCACAGATAGGATCTCCATTTACAATAATTGTATCTGACTGTATACCATAAGCTACAATTGCATCATAATCATTGGAAAACCACAGGTGTTTATCTCTTTCAAGGGCAAGATATGAACCGGGATTGTTGCCCCATTTTTTAACTATATCTCGGGCATATGTAAAGTCTCTTTTAGAAACTTTTCTATGTGAGTATACCGGTGCTACAGAAAACATGATGCAACCAAATAAACTTGCCCATACAATTACAGAAATAATTCTTCCAAACATAGTTAAAGTATCAAAAGGCATATTGAAATTAAATATTTCCTTTACTACACCAATAAAAGCTTTTTCAAAGGACATATTCTCCCCATAGTTAAAGTGGATTCTATAGTAAGAAACTATTGCATTTGCAAATATAGCCACCATAGCTATAACCGATAGAATAATTGCATTTCTAGCAGAAGTTCTAGAAGTCATGTTTTTAAAGCTTTTTTGATTTAGGATAAGTATGATTAAAGCATAAAATTCCATGGCAACTACGATAAAACTAAAGATTCTGCCATGAAGAATAAAAAACAAAATAAGACTTAAAGATAGAAGAAAAACTGTAATTATCCATGCACCCAGTTTTCTTTTATATAAGTTGTAAGATACTAGTAAAAGAGCCAAAGCAATAAAACGCTGAATCATATGACCAGCTGTTATTACTTTAATGAAATGGTCCTCAAATTTAGGTATATTTGCAAATGAAAAAATACATATTAAAATCGATAAAACGATAACTACAAATACAGCACTGCTGGTGATTTTTTTGCCCACATTAGCCTCCTTTAAACTTTAAACAAATAAACTACCTAATATTTTACTTGCATTAGAGTGGTTCTTTTTGTTTAAATCTATAAAATGAAAAGCATATTTTGGAATTATATTAATTTATTTTCATAATTATACAATATAGATAGATATAATGCTATGAAATGCTTTAAAATTTAATAAATCTTTACCAAATATGTTGCAATTATTAATATAGTTAAGGCAAAATCCTTTTACAATAAAAATAAATTAAAGATATTTAAATAATAGAAGATAAAAATGTATTATCTATGAGGAGTAATCCATATATTTCAATAAATTTCTCTATAATTGTACTTACAAAGGATAAAATTGACATTTTGAAATTTTAAAGAAAAAATAAAATAACTCTTGAAATATAAAATCTATTATGATATAGTTTGGAAATCAAATAATTTGATTATCAAACTATTTTGCACCTAGAAAGGAAAATAGATGGAAAAAATAAATGTGTCTGAGATAAATGGATATTTAGTAAAAATATTTAATGATGTTTTAACCTTGGAAGAAGCTGAACTTCAGAATGCTGCTTTTAAAGATTTATCCGTAAAAGAGATGCATACCATTGACGCAATTGGTCTTCATGAAACTAAAACATCTACAGAGGTTGCAAGAGGCCTTATGATTACTGTAGGCACATTAACAGTAGCCATTAATAATCTTGTGAAAAAAGGTTATGTAGAGAGAATTAGAAGTGAAAAAGATAGAAGAATAGTTAGGTTAAGCCTTACTAAAACAGGTAAATTAGTCTATAGAGTTCATAATTATTTTCATGAAAAGATGGTTAAAGAAGTTATAAAGGATATGAATGAAGATGAGACTGCTGTTTTGCTTAAAGCATTAACTAAGCTTCATAGTTTTCTAGAAAACTTGAAAGAGGATTAATAAAATGGCAATGTATGGGAAAATAGAGCATGCTTGTCATTATGCTCCTGAAAATATTGTGGACAATTATGATTTAAGTAAAATTATGGACACAAGCGATGGATGGATTAGAACTAGGACAGGAATAGTTAAAAGACATATTTCAACTAGTGAAAATACAAGTGATTTAGCAACAAAGGTTGCAAGGAAATTATTATTAGAAACTAATACCAGTTCAGATGAAATAGATTTTATTATCGTAGCAACTATGACACCGGATTTTATGTCTCCTTCTACAGCTTGTCTTGTTGGAGGAAATATTGGTGCCGGGAAGGCTTTTGCCTTTGATATAAATGGTGCTTGTGCAGGATTTATTTTTGCACTAGCTGTTGGTGAAAAGTTAATCCGAAGTGGATATAAAGCTGGACTAGTTATTGGAAGTGAAGTGTTATCCAAAACTCTAAATTGGGAGGATAGGTCAACAGCAGTTTTATTTGGAGATGGAGCAGGAGGAGTTCTTTTAAAAGCTTCTGATACCCCTCACATTATTTGCGAAAAATTGCAATCAGATGGCACAAGGGGAAGTAGTATTGTTGCGTTAGAAGAAAAGGTTAAAAATCCATTTGCAAATAATAAAGAAGAAAATAATCACTTTTTAACTATGAATGGTAAAGAGGTTTTTGACTTTGCTACAAGAGATGTTCCGAAAAATATGATTGAAGTACTTGATTTGGCAGGTGTTGGGATAGACCAGATAGATTATATCCTTCTTCATCAGGCAAATCTTAGAATAATAGATAGAATATCCAGAAAGATAAAGGCAGATAGGGAGAAATTCCTAATTAATATAGATGAATATGGAAACACAAGTGCCGCGACTATTCCTATTTTATTAAGTGAGAATATTGCAAATAAAACCCTAAAAATTGGAGATGGTAGCAAATTGCTTCTTACTGGCTTTGGTGGTGGATTAAACTGGGGAAGTATATACCTTATACTATAAAAGTTAAACTTGAAAATTATTATTTATAAGAAAATATATGAATTTATATTTCTTTGGAAAAGTAAGTAATAGAAAAGTTTTTAATTAGTTTTTTTAAAAAACTATTGAAATATAAAAGATATTTAAAAGAAAAAATGAGGGTAAATAACCCAAGTAAAAAACTGGAGGAAAACAAAATGTTTAAAAAAATTCAAG
>JAISGP010000075.1 GCA_031263035.1 Lachnospiraceae bacterium
GAAAAAATGCTAGTGGAAATACTGGAAAGAATGGTACCTATGGAGGTCAAAGCAATAGATATTCAGGAACTCTAGGAAGTAACATTCCTATAAAAACTGGTGATAGTGCGAATGTAGGATATTTGATAATTGTGCTAATGGGAAGTATTGTTATATTTGCAGTTGCTATTTTCTACTTGATAGTAAAAAAAGATAAGAGAAAAGAATAAAAGTATTTAATAAAATTTAGTGCATATAAAAATAGTTTTGTTGTAATTATAGCTGTTTATATTATGGAAATCTAAGTTATAAAAAAGATATAAAAGAAATTTGAGAGAAGATGAATTTGTGGAGGGTGTATTGACAACTTTATATGAAAGGATATCAGTATGCCAAAAAGAAGAGAAGAAAATAATTTAAACAATCAAAAGAAAAGAAATCATGCTATAGCTAGTTCTATAGTAGTAATAACTCTAGCTGTTGCCTTAGTTTTTACTCAATTTAATTTACCTGCTAATGCTTTACATGCATCTGAAAATGTAGTGAAAAGTGAGAAAGAAGCTAGTGATATTTTAAAAGCTGATGGAGATAAAAAAGATATAACAACTTCTGATAAAACAGATGAAAAAGCGACTAATGATAGTCAGAATGGCAAAAATAAAGATGATAAAAAAGATGCATCTTTAGATAACCCTGAAAATAATCCATTTTTGCCACAATTATTGAATAAAGATAATAAGGAAAAAGTTGTTTTAAATAAAAAGAAAAGTGGTAAAAAAGTTAAATCATCTGCTTTAATTACTACTGATGACTATGAATTTAATCCAGATACAGGAAATTTATTAATTAAGACTACTGCTGGGTTAACAAGTTTTACTACAGATAGTAATATAGATCAAACACAGGTAACATCAGTATCATTTGGGGATAATATGACAAGCATTCCTGATGCTCCAGAGCCTAGTTATTTTTCTGATACTAAAGTTACTAGTATAGATTTTAATAATGTTACGACTATTGGGAAGAATGCTTTTTATAAGAATAATAGTCTAGTTAATATAAATTTAAGTAAAGTATCGTCAATTGGAAGTGCTGCTTTTCAAGAGTGTTCTTCACTGAGTAGTCTTGACTTGCCAAGTGGTGGTTATATGGGTCAGTACCTTTTTTATGGCTGTGATGCTTTGCAAAAAGTCAACTTTCCAGACGATTTATCTTCACTCCCAAACGGTTGTTTTGAGGATTGTGATGGATTAGAGACAATAGATTTAAACAATGTTACAGAAATAGGACCAAATGCTTTTGGAGGATGTAAAAAATTACGAAATATAAATTTGAGCAAGGTTGAATCTATTAGCATTCAATCATTTCGAGAGTGTAGTTTGGAAAGTATAGATATTAGTAGTGTTACGTCAATTGACGATTTTGCATTTCAAAATTGCAGTCATCTTTTTGACGTAAAATTACCTAGTTCAGCTAAATATGGTAAGCAAATTTTTGTGGGTTGTGCTTTTGATTTAAGTGAGGGGTATCCAACCGGAACATCTCTAACTACTTTTTCAAATCCAGCACAAACCCCCAAAATTTTCTTTTCATTAGATAATTATTCGAGCTCAATAGATTGTGGAGATAAGTACAATGAACCTCAATACAGTTTGAAATCAAAAACAGGTGCTGATTATGCAAGTTTAATTGCTAGTAAACCAGAATGGTTAAGCACTTCAGCTACTGTACCGGATGTAACAAAATCTGGCGATACTATAGATACTAATACTCCGGGTACTTATACTATAACCTATTCAATTCCAGATACTTATTATGCAGATAACAACACATTAACATATACACTAACAGTAAAAGATAATACCCCTATAAATGCTAGTATAACTCCAGATACGGCAGTTTTCGATAAAACTACGGGCAGTGAAGATTATGATGATGTTTCAGTAAATCTAAATTCGGGTTCACATAGTTTGCTTTCGATTGATTATAATGATTATTCTCTTGTAGAAGGCAATGATTATACTAAGCATGAAAATAAATACACAATTAAAAAAGAGTATTTGGAAAAACTTGATGAAGGTGACCATAGTTTTATTTTTAAGATGAGTGGTGGAACAAATCCACAGTTGATTGTTTATGTAGTTAGAAATAGAGAGGTTAATGCCAGTGTTACGCCTAAAACAGCTGGTTTTGACAAGAATAAAAATAGTAAAAACCATAAAGATATACAAGTATTACTAGACCCTGCAGTATATCAGACAAATGGTATAAAAAATGGTAGCTATACTTTGGTTAAAGGTAAAGATTATTCAGTTAAAGAAAACAAACCATTTGTAGATAATAGTTTAAATAAATTATTAAATCTAGGTATAAATAAAACTTCATACACCAACGATGAAATGGATGATGTTTTATATCTAATTAGAGATGATTATTTAGACACATTAAAGCCAGGTACTCATAAGCTTACATTTGATGTTAGTAGTGGTGTAGACCCAGTTCTTACTATAAATGTTTCGGATACAACAAAAAAGAAAGACGATAAAAATGATGGTAAGAATGATGGCAAATCAGATAGTGATAAAAAAGACACAGGGAATAAATCTGATGGTAGTGGCAAGATAAAAAATATTAATTCAGGCTCAACAGGTGTAAAATCGGGAGATTATGCAAATACTACGGAAGGAATTATTTTAATTATTATAGGTTTAGGGCTTTTGTGTGTTGTAGTTAGAAGAGTAAGTAGGAGAAATTAGTATATTTGAAAAAGAGTATAAATAACATTAAATGCAAAATTAAATATTTTAAAGTATTATTGTTATTAATAATGGTTGCACTTATTTGCATATACTATAAAAATAACAAGTCTATTAAAGCAGCAGATGTGGTAACAGATGATTATGAATTTAACCCTAGTACTGGAAATCTATTGATTAAAACGCAGGCAGGATTAACAAACTTTTCAGCTGATACTAATATTAATCAAAACGATGTAACTTCATTATCTTTTGCTGATGATATGACTTCTGTTAATGGAGTACTAGTGGATCATTTGGCATATTTTAATAAGTGTCAGATTTCGAGTATTAACTGGAATAATGTTACAAGTGTTGGTAGTTATGCATTTAAAGGCTGTTCATATTTAGAAAACCTTGATTTATCTCAGATTACATCTATAGGCGAAGGAGCATTTCAAAGTTGTACCAAGGTTCAAACAGTGGAATTTTCGAATTCATTAGCTTCAATTCCTGAGAGGGCATTTATGGGGTGTTCAGCATTAGATAACCTTAATTTGAAAAACGTAGTCAGTGTTGGTAAATTGGCATTTGAGTGTAATTATAATTTAAAAACTGTCGACTTTGGCAAAGTGGAGACAATAGGTGACTTAGCATTTTGTAGTGATAGTCAACTTAACAATATAGATTTATCAGGAGTTACAACTTTTGGGCCCAACGCATTTCAAGCATGTATTAATTTATCAAATGCGACATTTCCATCAACTGCTACATATGGAACTAATTCTTTTTGGGTGTGTGGCTTTGAGCTTTATGAAGGTTATCCCAGTGGAGCAACTCTGGATGCTTTTCGTGACCAAGTTCCGCCTTATTGTTGCTCACTTAGCAAATACACCGATACTATAAAAATCGGAGATTCATTCACACCACCAACAGTTATAGTAAAAACAAGAAGTGGCAAGGATTATCAGGAATTGATTAATGAAATGCCAGAATGGCTTTGTACAGACTGCCCTCCTTCGGTAATTGAAAGTGGAGATAAATTAGATAATGAAAAAGAAGGAATTTATAACCACAAATATAATGTAACAAATACAAGAAGAGGAGTAAGGGTTGAAAACGGTAATCTAAGCTTCACGTTAACAGTTAAGGGTGATGAGCCAATTGTTATAGATAAAGATGCAGCAATAACACCGGATGAAGCTATTTTTAATAAAGATATTGGAGATGAAAATTATAAAGATATTATTGTTTCATTAGATTCAGGAACATATACCTTTAATTCTATTTCTAATAATGGAAAAGATTTAATACAAAATACTGATTATACTAAGACTGATAATCAATTTGCAATAAAAAAGGAATATTTAAGTAGTTTTAGTATAGGCGATACTGTTGTTTTGAATTTTAATATGAGTGGTGGGAAAACCCCAGAACTCAAAATAATTATAATTCAAAACAGAGATATAAGTCCAAGTGTTGAGCCTGCAATGGCAGTTTATGATAAAAATCCCAAAGGGAAATATCATAAAACTTTAATAGCAACATTAAATGTAGCTATGTATGATTTTGTGAATATATCTGATGATTTAGCAGCTTTAATAAAAGATGAAGATTATATTGAGCAAGAAAGTAAAAAGGCTTTTTATTCAAATGATAAAAATAATGAAAGTTCATCCAGTGATACTAATAGTTCTCAAATCATGAAAAATGAAAGTCCAGTATTAAAAGCAGGAGAAGGATATGAACGGACTTTTGAGGTACAGTCAAACTATTTAAATAAGTTAAAAGAAGGAAATACTATATTAACCTTTAATTTAAATGGTGGAACTTCACCTATAATAAACCTTCTTGTTATTGATACCACATCTAGTGATAGTGGAGATAATCATGGAGGAAATGACTCTGGAGGAAGCAGTGATAATAATGGCGGAAATGACTCTGGAGGAAGTAGTGATAACAATGGTGGACAAGACTCTGGAGGAAGCAGTGATAATAATGGTGGAAATGACTCTGGAGGCAGCAGCGATAACAATGGAGGTAATAACTCAGATGGTAGCAGCGTATATGATAAAGAAACTGGAAGGAATAGTAATTTAACTGGTAAAGTTTCAAG
>JAISGP010000098.1 GCA_031263035.1 Lachnospiraceae bacterium
TGTAAAAGAAGATAGTGATTTTAAATTGTCCAATGGAAATAAATTAGAAAAAAATGATATTAGCTATATTGTTAAGACTTTGGATACTAAGTCAAATGATAAATTAGATTTAAAAGAAAATTGTATAGAGTTTGATGATATACAAGAAAATGAAGATATACAGGTCTATTATAGTGATGACAGATTTGCCGCTATTTATTTAAAAGAAATAGACCAACTAAAAATCAAAAAAATGTTCTTTAACTATGAGGTAAGATGATAAAATATACAGAAATTAGCCAATTTAATATAGAGGAAACCGTTGCAGTTACTTTTGGTAAATTTGATGGATTTCATAGAGGACATCAAAAACTATTAAATGAAGTACTTTTTTATTCAAAAGAAAATAATATAAACAGCCTTGTTTGTTCCTTTGATATGTCAGATTTTATTTTAAAAAGTGGTATGAACTATGATTGCTTAATGACAGAAAGGGAAAGAGAACTTTTCTTATCAGATAAGGTGGATTATTATATCGATCAGAAGTTTACAGATGATATAATGAATATTGAAGCGGAAGATTTTATTGAAAATATTATTTATAAGCAATTCAAGGGAGTTTTTGTAATAGTAGGAACTGATTTCCGTTTTGGTAAAGGAAATCGAGGAGATATTCATATGCTATCTTATTATCAAGAAAAGTATGGATATACCTTAGTAGTTGTTCCTAAAATTCGATATGAAGATAAAGTTATTTCCAGTACACTTATTCGTAATGTACTTTCCGGTGGCAATCTAGCTATGGCAAATGCTTTACTAGGAAGAGAGTATAGTATTTCAGGAAGAATACAAGAAGGCAAGAAAATAGGTAGAACTTTAGGATTTCCCACATGCAATATAAAACCTGTACCTTGTAAAATATTACCTCCTGAAGGAGTATACACTGGTAAGGCTGTGGTTTTGGGAAAAGAATATTTAGCTGTTACTAATATTGGTAAAAATCCAACTATTGATGATAATCTTTCATTAGTAATAGAATCCTATTTGATTAATTTTGATGAAGATGTCTATGGAGAAGAAATCGAAATTTATTTGCATAGTTTTCTAAGAAATGAGAAAAAATTCAAGTCTAAAGAAGAACTTTCTAAACAGATGAAGGTAGATGTTGCAGATACAATACAGAGCAAAGATCAGATACTTAAATAATAAATAAAAAACTAAAGGGGCTTTAAAAAAATGATAAAAAGCATGACAGGTTATGGTAAATATGAAAGTATTACTGAAACTTCAAAATTAGTTGTTGAAATGAAAAGTATTAACCACAGATATCTTGAGATGAACATTAGAATTCCCAGAAAACTTAATTTTATGGAGCCAGCCATTAGAAATACTATAAAAAAGTATATTACTAGAGGTAAGGTGGATATTTTCATTAGCTATGAAGATTATTCTGGTTCTGACAGTTTGCTTAGATATAATAAGGGATTGGCTTCTGATTATTTAGAGAGAATAAAAGAAATTAATTCAGACTTTTCTTTAGATGAGAGTGATAATTTAAGAATTAATGCTTTGACTTTATCAAAATATCAAGGAGTTTTAACTTTAGAAGAAAGCTCTTCAGATGAGGAAGATTTAATAAAGATTGTAGAAGAAGGTGTGGGGAGAGCTGCTTCTAATTTAGTAGAAAATAGAGAAAGAGAAGGTAATTACCTTAAAAAAGATATCCTTGATAAATTAAATAATTTAAGAACATGGATAGAAGACATTGAAAAACGTTCTCCGGATATTATGGTTGAATATAAAAAAAGACTTTTATCTAAAGTAAATGAAACTTTGCAGAATGTTGGGGTTAATGTTGATGAAAGTCGCATTGCCACAGAGGTAGTTCTTTATTCAGATAAGATTTGCACAGATGAAGAAGTTGTTAGACTTAAAAGTCATATAAAACACATGGAAGAATGTTTAGGCGCAAATGATGATTCTCTTGGAAGAAAGTTAGACTTTATTTCTCAAGAATTAAATCGTGAAGCTAATACAATTCTTTCTAAGGCAAATGATATTACCGTTTCTGAATTAGCAATTAGTATAAAAACTGAGATTGAAAAAATTAGAGAGCAAATTCAAAATATAGAATAATTTTTAAATATAAAACTGGGAGATATTTGGAATGAAGAGAGGAATTCTGGTAGTTGTTTCTGGGTTTTCCGGTGCAGGGAAAGGTACATTAATGAAGAATTTATTACTTCAACACAATGATTATGCCCTTTCAATTTCTGCAACCACAAGAAAACCACGAAGTGGCGAAGAAGAAGGTAGAGAATATTTCTTTAAAACTAAAGAAGAATTTGAAACCATGATAGAAAATGGCGATTTAATAGAATATGCTAATTATGTTGGAAATTATTATGGAACACCTAAGGATTATGTTGAAGATAAATTAAGTCAGGGTAAAGACGTAATTTTAGAAATTGAACTTCAAGGTGCTTTAAAAGTAAAGGAAAGATTTCCAAAAACGTTATTACTTTTTGTTATTCCACCTAGCGTTTCAGAACTTAAAAAACGCCTTATTGGAAGAGGAACAGAAAGTGAAGAAGTAATTAATGCAAGAATAAATCGTGCTAAAGAAGAATCTAAATACATTAAAGATTATGATTATTTAATTGTAAATGATGATTTAAATATTTGCACAAATGAGCTTCATCAGATAATTCAAAATGAACACTATAGAGTTAATAGAAATGATGAATTTGTTAATCAGGTAATTGATGAATTAAATAGATACAAATAAAGAAGATATTCAAGGAGGAAAAATATGTTACATCCATCTTATTCAGATTTAATGAAAGTAGTAAACGAAGAGGCAGAAGGCGAAGAGAAGGTAGTTAATAGTCGTTACTCAATAGTAATGGCTACAGCTAAAAGAGCTCGTCAAATAGTAGATGAAAACAAGGCTAATGGAGATGGTGAATTAAAGCAAAAACCATTATCTACTGCTATAGATGAGTTAGAGCATGGCGATGTTAAGATTTTAAGTGCAGAAGAAGAAAGATCAGACGAGGATGATTTTTAGGATATAAGAGGTGCGTATTTGAAGATATTTATGGTTTCACTAGGTTGTGATAAAAACCTTGTAGATTCTGAAGTGATGCTTGGGTTATTAGATGAGAACAATTTTATAATAACTGATGATGAAAGCAGTGCTGATGTTATTATTGTAAACACTTGTTGTTTTATTGATGATGCTAAGGAAGAAAGTATAAATGCTATTCTTGAAATGGCAGATTATAAAAAAACGGGCAACTTAAAAGTTCTTGCTGTTACTGGTTGTATGGCTGAAAGATATAAAGAAGAAATTCTTCAGGAAATTCCAGAAGTAGATTTAATTCTTGGAACAACATCTTATGATAAGATAGTAGAAATGATTAATAATGTTCTTAAAACAGGAAGTAAAGAAGCGTTAGTTCTAGAACCTACAGTTAAGGAATTTAAACCTACTAAAAGACTTCTATCCACAGGTGGACATTTTGCATATTTAAAAATAGCAGAGGGTTGTAATAAAAGGTGCACATATTGTATCATCCCAAAACTTCGTGGAGATTATGTATCAGTTCCAATGGAAAACATTATTTCTGAAGCTCGTGATTTAGTAAATGACGGAGTATCAGAATTAATCCTTGTAGCTCAAGAAACCACAGTTTATGGTATGGACATATATGGAAAGAAATCTTTGCATATATTACTAAAGAAGCTGGTAGAAATAGAAGATTTAAAATGGATTAGAATTTTATATGCTTATCCTGAAGAGATTTATGATGAACTTATTGATGTAATTGCAAATGAAGAAAAGATATGTAATTATTTGGATATGCCTATTCAACATTGCAGTGATGATATATTAAAAAGAATGGGTAGAAAAACATCTAAAAAGGAACTTCTTAGTCTTATAGAAAAGTTACGAAAGAGAATATCGGATATTGCCCTTAGAACTTCTATAATTACCGGATTTCCAGGAGAAACAGATGAAGAGCATAAGGAGTTATTAGATTTTATTAGTCAGGTTGAGTTTGATAGATTAGGTGTATTTAAATATTCAAGAGAAGAAGATACAAAAGCCTATGATTTTCCAAATCAAATTCCGGAAAACATTAAAGAAAAAAGATATAATGAAATAATGGAACTTCAACAAGAGATTGCATTTGCTAAATCAGAAGATTTAATAGATACGGTTATGGATGTTGTTATATCAGGAGAAATAACTGAAGAATTAGATTATGAAACAGGTACCCATGTATATATAGGAAGAACCTATAGAGATACACCTGGTGTAGATGGTTTAATATTTGTAAAATCTAAAGAAATTCTTATGAGTGGAGATTTTATCAAAGCCCAAATATTAGAAGCTGATGGTTATGATTTAATAGGAGGTTATTATGAATTTACCAAATAAACTTACTTGTTTAAGAATGATAATGGTACCATTTTTTGTTTTTTTTATGTTAGTTAATGTGTTTGGAGATGCTACTAAATGGGTTGCTTTAGTTATATTCTGTTTAGCCAGCTTAACTGATTTACTAGATGGAAAAATCGCAAGAGCACGAAATCTTGTAACAGATTTTGGAAAATTCATGGATCCTCTTGCTGATAAACTTTTAGTTTGTTCTGCTATGATTTGTCTTATTCCGGGAGGAAGACTTCCAGCCGCTATTGTTGTTGTAATTATTGGTAGAGAATTTATCATTAGCGGTTTTAGATTAGTAGCTTCTGATAATGGTATTGTAATAGCTGCCAGCTACTGGGGCAAATTTAAAACAGTATTTCAAATGTTTATGGTTATCATGCTAATTGCTAATTTAAGACCAGAATTTGGTGTGGCTATAACTTATATAGAAAATGCATTAATTATTATTGCTACAGTACTAACATTGATTTCTCTTATGGATTATATTTGGAAAAACAAACAAGTCTTAACTAATGGTGGAATGTAGATTTTACATAATGGTGAAAATATGAAATATGATGATATGGTTTTTTATTCAGATGAAGCAATGCCGGAATTACCTTTAGAAGAAAAATTGTATAAGCTAGCTATAGAAAAGGAATGTACAATTTCCGTTGCTGAATCTTGTACCGGTGGATTACTTTCCGGTCAGATAATTAATGTATCCGGTGCTTCCAATATCTTCCTTGAAGGTGATGTAACCTATTCTAACGATGCCAAGATGAAGAGCCTTGGAGTAAGTGAAAAATCTTTAGAGGAATTTGGTGCGGTAAGTGACATTGTTGCTATGGAGATGGCTAAGGGCATACAAAAGAAAACAGGTTCTACATTTGCAGTTAGTACTACAGGTATTGCCGGTCCGGAAGGTGGCACATCTGAAAAGCCTGTTGGTTTGGTATATTTTGGATTTGCAAGTGAAAAAGAATCATTTGCAAAAAGAAGAGTTTTTACCGGAGATAGAAAGACTGTTCGCAGAAAAGCAGTAGAAGAAGCTTTGAAAATTTTGATTAGTGAAATTGAAAAATTACAATAATCTTATGAATTAGCAATGAAATATTGTTAGAAAAACTTTTAATAAAGTTTAATCGTTATATAATGATATGTAGTTAAAAAATGCAAGGTAAATAAGCTTTTCCTTTTAACTAGCAGAACGTGTTAACTATTGGGTATATTGGAATTAATAAAGGAAAATTAAATGGAGATAAGAGAATTAAGAGAATATGAGATACTTCCTGGGATGAAACTTGCCTGGGAAGTTTTTTCAAAGGATATGATAAGTACTTTTACTAAGGACGGAATAGAGGATTTTAGAAGATATATTTTATATCCTAATATGGTAGAAAGTTTTAGAACCAATCAGGTAAAACTGTTTGGAGCTTTTGAAGGACAGGAAATAGTTGGAATTCTTATTTTAGATTCTGATTCTATGATTAGACTTTTTGGTGTATCAGAGTATTATAGAAACAGAGGCATAGGCAAAAGTCTGATGAACTTGGCTTGTCTTTTTGTTGAAAGAAAGACAGATAAAAATCAAATTAGAGTTAGTGCTATACCGGGTATGGTGCAACTGTATGAAAGATTAGGATTTCATCCAATTGCAAATGTTGTAGTAGGAGATAAACGTACATATATTCCTATGGTTAGAGATATTGTTAGAAACTACTATAAGAAGAAAAAGATGTCTTCTATGAAAAAGGCTATGATAATCTGTGGTTCTATAGTTTTAGTCTTGGTAGGGGCAGCATATATTAAAACTGTTACTTCTCCAGAGGTTTTGAAAGAAGCCATAAATACCATGAAAAAAAATAATCCTGAACTTTTTGATAATTCTAAAAGTGACAGTTCGGAAAATAATGACGATAATAGCTCATCAGGTTCTTCAAATTCAAATAATAATTCTGATAGTGAGTCAGATAGTAATTCTACGTCAAGTACAGTACCTAAATATAAAGAAAAGGGTATTACATATAAACTAAATAGAGAGAATTATTCTGATGATGGAGAAGGTAAGGTTAATATGTATATTGATATGTATGTTGACTATCCATCAGTATCAGGCTTAGATGATAAGAAGGTTCAAGAAAAGATTAATGGTGAGATAAAAGACGTAGCATATCAAACTGTTAATGAGATTTATCTTAAACCAAGCAGTGACTTTAAAGCTAAAATGTTAACAGAAAAAGAACCGGCGTTATCCAGCTATGTTCAATATGAAGCTGTTTATCAAGGAAAAGATATTTTAAGTATAATGTTTACAGATAAGGCAATAAAGGGAAGTATGGATAATATTTCTGTAGACACAAGAGCAATTAATATAAATCTAAAAACTGGAACAGTTTATCAGGTTAAAGATATAGTTAAACTTGATGATAAGTTCGAAAGTGCTTGGATAAAGGTTATGAGAAGTGAGGCTGGAGATGATAAGCTACTGTCTGAACTTACTCAAAAAGAATTATTAGAAGCATTGAATAAAGGAAGTTATAAAAATGAAATGCATACTATGTTTTTCGTAACTAAAAAAGGTGTTGAAATAGGCGTTGTATTTAATAATAAAACATCTGCAAATAGTTCGAAAAATACTGATGATAAAACTAATACCAAATCCTATTCAAAATTTGGTTGGGTTACAGCTCCATTTTCTAAAAAAGAAATTTCTACATATCAAAAAGGTGATATGTGGGATTTGATTAATAATTAAAATTCTTATTTAAACAAAAGTCGAAACTTTATTTACGGAAGTTCGGCTTTTGTTTTTTTTAGAGTTCTTTTAGAGGATATTCTAGAAAGAAACTATTTGATGTGGATAAATAAAAAATATTCAAGAAAAGTCCTTTTCTTAATAAAAAAATGATTTATTTTATATAAAAATAATTATAAAACTATGAACTAAATGTGTCTTGCTATTTGACTATATGTTGTGCAAATGGTATGATTATGCTAGTTTAAAAACAAAATTTGTAAAAGTAGCTAGGCTCATAAATTTGTTAACTGATTTATTAGGGTTATTTTTATAAAACAATTAATGCGGGGTATTTTATGGGTAAAAAAAGTAAACGAATAAAAATCAGTATAATAACAAGTTTTTTAGTTGTAGGATTATTTTTAGGTGCTAATCTAAAATCCACAGTTAAAGCAGATAATGACAGTTTCTCAAATCAATTAAATGCACCAAAGATTATTACATTAGGTGATAATAAAGTTGAAAATCAATTAACTGGACGTGTTAATAATATAGTAGTTAAAAATAATTCTATAAATGATGCTAACTACAGTAGTCTTCAAAGAAGAACAAGAAGTGCAACTACGTTGCCTACAGAGTACAAAGTTCCGGAAATAGATCCTGATAATGGAATTATTAATTATGTTAGAAATCAAAATCCATATGGTACATGTTGGGCATTTGCAACTTTAGCCTCTGCTGAAAGTTCTATATTTAGGCAAACTGGAAATAGGAATATTAATCTTTCGGTGTATCAACTTGCAAGTGCTGCTTATGGCAGTAAAATGTATAACGATTATCAAAATGGGTTAGATGGTGGGAGTGAATTTGTTTCAGGTGCGGCTCTTGCTAATTGGTATGGGGCTACAGATTATAATAATTTTCCATATCCAAGTACTAGTGGAGCAAAAATTAGTACTAATCCAAAAGTTTATACTGATCATAGTTATACCCTTAGAAATATGTATAGGTTTCCATCCAATAAAGGTTCAGATGGAGCATATTCGGAGGAAAATGTTGCTGCAATTAAAGAAGGTGTAATGAAATATGGTGTTTTATTAACTAGTTATTATCATCCATCAAACGATACACCATATTTTAATCGTACATATAATTCATTTTATTATTCAGATGATTTACAAGATTATTATGAAAATGTAGCTAACCATAGTGTATCAATTGTTGGATGGGATGATAATTTTTCTGCTAATCATTTTAACAACACCCCAGCAGGTGATGGAGCCTTTAAAATAAAGAATAGCTGGGGTACATCTTGGGGAGACAATGGATATTTTTGGATTAGTTATTATGATAAATCTTTATGTAGTAGCTATTATTATGATATGTACCCAAAGGGGACAGTCCCAGCTAATAGATTATATTCATATGATAATTTACAAAATATAAATGCTGGCTCAATTTATACACCTTATGAATGGATGTCTAATATTTTTACCATAAATGATGGAAGTAACAAAAGAACAACTCCTAGCTATATAACTTTTTATGCTTCAAATCCGGGAACAAAATGGAAAATTTATGCATATAAAAATCCGAAATCTGGTAATCCAACAAGTGGAACAG
>JAISGP010000032.1 GCA_031263035.1 Lachnospiraceae bacterium
ATTTATAATCTATATTATTCAATTATTTTTTACTTATTATTTCAGAACCATAAATTACACATTCGTTCCGAATAAACTTGTCCTCTAAAATCTTTCATACATTTCCCCTTAATTTTTAAACTACCTTTTTATTAGTTTAAAAGAGATTATACGCAAAAAAATACACCCCGTCAAGGGTGTAAATTGTTTTTTTTCGAAAAATGTATATTATTAACTAATTATCTCTGGATTTTGACACAAATCTTCGATAGTAATACCCTCAAAAAACTCTGTCAAATTCTCATAAAGTTTCTCCCACATAGGAAGTGTACGACAAGTCTCTCTTCTCGAACAAGTATTAACTGGAGTTTCCAGACAAGATACCGGAGCGAAACTACCTTCAACTAACTTAAGTACACTTGCAACCGTATACTCCTTTGGAGCTTTTTTTAATCTATAACCTCCACCTTTTCCTTTTAAACCGTCTAGAAAGCCAGCTTTAGTAAGAATTGGAAGTATCTTTTCCATATATTTTTCAGAAATCTCTTGTCGTTTAGCAATATCCTTCAGCGGAATATATTCACCATCATTATGCTCAGCTAAATCTATCATTACACGAAGAGCGTATCGACCACGAGTTGAAATCTTCATACATTAATCCCTTCTTTTTCTTCATTTGCAATAATTATATTGCAAATAAGGAAGATTAGCAACTTTTCTTCAAAATACCTAGCTAGCAGTTTGTTTAGATATCACAATTTTTAAATTCAAGTTATATAAAATATTTAATAACGTTGTTAAATTAGGTATAGATTTGCCAGATTCAATCCGTGCTACTGACGATTGTGCCATGTGGCAAACTTTCGCAACATCTCTTTGAGTTAATCCTAATGCTTCTCTTTGATCTATTATTGCTGTAACAATCATAGCTAATTGTTCCATTTCTTCAATATCTGCCTTCGTACGAGGGTTTGCGTTCTTTAACTCTTCTTTATATTCATTCCAAGTCATAATAATTAAACCTCCTTACTTCTCAAAATGTAATCTGCTCGTTCTCTTTTAGCTTTTTCTATCTCCCTTTTAGGTGTCTTTTGCGTTTTTTTCCTAAACATATGAAGAAGTATAAATTTATCTTCGCCAAAAAAGAAATATAAAATTCTATTTCCACCTGGACGTAATTCCCAAATTCCATCTTGAATATGTTTAGTTACATCAGAAGAGTTTCTTGTTCCCCTAATCGTTAATAATTCAATTGCATAGGAAATCTGCTTAAATTGAATACGTGCATTCTTATCATAGTCTGCTCTAGTATCAAGTAATGATATATAATTACGCAATTCTGATGAACCATCCGCTTTTTCATAAATCTCAACTGTATAATTCATTTATTATTCTAATCGTATCAATGACTTGATTATATCAAAAACGCTATCAAAAATCAATCTATATTCTATAATTTAAAAATCTATAGATGTTTGTTGATAAAACTTCGCCAAATTTTTTTATCGTAAAACAATAAATTTTTATTGACATTTTCCAAATTTTATTTTATCATAAATACAATCTACTTGATACACCAATATGTATTATAAAGATTTTTAATTTACAATTAGATTTTGCTTTTTTATTTTAGAAATATTTTTATAAGGAGATTCTTGGTATGACTAATAAAAATTTAGGACGTTTAGTCCAATTTGTAATTGTATGTATGTTTTTACTAGGCTTAGTTTTATGTGGTATTCTAATTCCTGAAATTGGAAAACAGATGAGAGCAGAATACCCCACTTATTCTTATGCGTATACTCCATGGCTTTCATTTATATGGATAGATGCATTCCCTTGTTTTGCAGCTTTAATTCTTGGATTTAAAGTAGGTAGGGCTATAGTAAAAGATATGGTATTTACAGTAAACGTTTCAAAATGGCTAAAATCGGCTGCATTTTTAGTTTTATCTTCTGTATTTATTCTTTTTATAGGTAATATTATGTTTTCACGACTTAATCTTACTATGGCAGTAATCGTTATTGGAAGTTTTATTATGGAAATTATTGGTTTTTGTATTGCAATTATTCTAGCTGTTTTATCTCTATACGTTAAAAAAGCTGCCAAATTAAAAGAAGAAGTTGATGGTACAATATGATTATAATCAACGTAGATGTAATGTTAGCAAAGAGAAAAATGAGTGTAACAGAACTCACACAAAAAGTCGGCATCACCATGGCTAATATCTCACTTATCAAAAATGGTAAGGTAAAAGCTATAAAACTCTCTACCTTAAGCAAATTGTGCGAAGCCTTAGAATGCCAACCTGGAGATATACTGGAATATAAGGAGGATACTTATGGCAACTCTTAAAGATGTAGCAAATTTAGCCTGTGTTGATGTAAGTACAGTATCAAGAGCTTTAAACAATACTTCTTACGTTCATCCTGATACTAAAGAACGAATACTAAAAGCTGTAAAAGAATTGAGCTATCATCCAAATATTATTGCCAAGAGTTTAAAACAGGGAAAACGTCACACTATAGGTGTAGTTATCCCAAGACTTTCTTTAACCGTATTTGCTGTAATTGCACAAACCATTGAGGAAGAAGCAAGGAAAAATGGTTATGCTACTCTTATTTGCAATACTGAAGATGATCCTAAAATTGAAAAAGAATGTTTAAATAGACTTCGAAGTGGCTTTGTAGATGGAATAATTATTGCAGGAACAGGTAAAAATAATAGACTAATAAGAGATATTCATTCCACCGGAATAGCTATAACTCAAATAGTTCGTAGGCAAGATCCTGGTCTTAATAGTGTCACAGTCAATTATGAAAAATGCGGATATGAAGCAACAAAATATCTTTATAATTTAGGTTGTCGAGAAATAGGATTAATAAATGGGCCAATGAATATTGCTCCTTATAAAGAAAGATATAATGGATATTCGAAAGCAATAAATGAACTAGGAATAAACGAAACTACTGCTTCATCTAAAATTCCAGTTCATAGTCTTGAATATGGTTACGAATGTGCAATTGAACTGTTAGATAAAAGTGAAAACTTAGACGGAATAATGGCAGCTGTAGATGCCCAAGCCATTGGTGCTATGAGAGCATTAAAAGACAACAATATATCTGTACCAGATGATATACATTTGCTTAGTCTTACTGGAGATAGAATTGGAAAAATGCTTGAAACTTCCATGACATCATTTGAAATGCCTGTTTCTGATATTGGAATTAATGCAGCCAAAACCATAATTGAAGAAATTGAAAATACAACTACGGAGAAAAGCAAACCTAAAAATATTGTCTTTTTATCTAAACTTGTAAAAAGAGAAAGTAGTTAAAAAGAGCCCTAGGGAATTCATACATCTATAATAGACGAATTATGAATTACCCTAGAACTTTTAACTTTTCTAGTAAAAACAACTTTACTCACTTGTAGCTTAATATAAACTTTTTTATTCACTTATATATTTTTACTTAAAACTCACTCTTCAAACGATATAGCCTCTAAAATAAGACTTTTAAAGAATTGATAAATTTAGGAATCTGAGTACTAAGGGCTGAAAATGTCATGACTAACACAAAAATATAACTTATAGTCATACAGATTCGAAGTAAAGTAGGTGATTTATATCCTTCATTTACATCTTTTCGCCAGATTAATAGTAATACGAAAAGTCCAGCCACCGGTGTTGCAATAGATGTGGCAACATTTGCCATAAGTATAAGCTCAGTAGGTGAACCGCCGTAACTATAACATACAACCATAGCGAAAATCAAACATAATAGGCATCCAATTCTAATCACTTTTGATTCTAAAGCAATCTCTTTGTCGAATCCAGCACTTAAAAGCACCATCCCTCTTTGTGTATTACCAAGTAAAGATGAAAAACCAGCTCCTAATAAAGCAATACCCATTATATATTTTGCTGCATTTCCCATTATAGGTACAAGCATATCTGCAAGTTGAGTAGGTGTCGCAATAGTTTTCCCTTCAGGATGAAGGACAATTGCACCTACTAAGATTATAGACCCGGTGATTAAAACTACGCTAATTATATGAACTAAAGCATCTGTAAACATAACTCCATTAAACAGATCTTCTTTACACCACTTCTTTTCTTTTCCTAAATATGTATTATATATTCCGGTAGTAATAGCAGCATTTGTAGAGATAAAAGCTAATGCTGTTGCGAGACTTCCTACCGGTACTTTAAAACCTACTAATCCTAAACCAAGTTTTCCCGGATTTGGACCTCCAACTCCAATAAGAGTTGCATAAAAAGATACAATCATACCCAGTATACATACTGTAATTACTTTTTCTACTTTTGAATATACATTTTTACTAAAATAGCAATAAATAACCGCCGCAATTAAAATGGCAGAACCTACTTTCCAATTAATACCGGTTATTAAACTCATACCTGCTCCAGAACCGGAAATATTACCCATTGTAAAGAATAAGCAGGCTAGAAATGTAGCAATACCTACAAATCCAGCTGCCACCGGTCCAAAATACTTTCTTATTGCATGAATAATAGGTAAACCTGTAACTATAGCTAATCTATTGGTTACCATCATAAATGTTATTCCCATAAAAATGATAGGAATAATTAACCATATAAGTGCATAACCATAGCGACTACCTAGCATAGCTGCGGTAGTAACTGCCCCCGGTCCAATAACTATACCTGTTGAAATAAGCCCCGGACCTATTCTCTTTAATAATTCCTTTAAAGGAAGATGTTTTATATCTTCTCCTAAAACTTTTACTTTACCTTCTTTCTCGCTCATAATCACCCTCCACTAAGAAATGTGATAATTCACTTGTACAAGTAAGTCTCTCCAAAAGATAGCAAATAATTATTTAGTATAAGTCTTATCACATTTCCAAGTTACTTTCTTATTTATACTGTGACATATCGACTTTAGGAAGGTCACTACGTTTTAATCCAACAGATACCCAATCTTTTTCTTCTTGACTTAATGGAAGAACAGGTTTCTTCATTATAGCATTTGAGAAAATTCCTCTTTGATATAAAGCTTCTTTAAGTCTTGCATGAGCTTCTCCTGAAGGTTGTCCACCACCATAAATTGCTTGAGAAATATGATAAATTCTATCTGACCAATCTTGAGCTTCTTTTAATGTATGATCAGCTGGATGCTTAAATACATCCATAGCTGGGCAAATCAATTCTGGAACACAACCTGCAAATCCAATCAAAGCACCATCCATACCTGGGAATAAACTTACACAAAGAGTTTCATCATGACAAGTAATAAGAGAAATGTCAGGACATTCTTTTCTAAGTTCACGGACATCATGCTCATAAATTGGTGTTACTCTAGTACCCATCTTAATACATTTTACATGGTCAATCTCTTTGCACATTTTAATTAATGTCTTTAATGGATAATTTGCCTTACATGTTGCTGGATATAAATGAACGATAATATCAATATCTGCTCCCTCTGCAACATCCTTAAAATATTCAAAAGGTGCATCCTCATTCATTCCAAAGCGTAACCACATATGAGGTGGCATTAATAGAATTGCATCTGCTCCGGCTGTTTTAGCTTCTTTTGCCATTTCGATAGTTTCAATTGTATTCTCACAATTTATTCCTGAAACTATAGTCATTATATCTCCACACTCTTCAAATGCAATTTCAATTGCACGTTTACGTTCTTTACGAGTAAGACTTGTGATTTCACCTGTATGTCCATTTACAACAATGCCTTGAATTCCTTTATCAAAAAAGCTTTTTATCCAACGAAGATATATTCTATATTCTTCTTCATTAATTGAATAATCCTCATTAAGTGGTACAGATACTGCTGGAAATATTGTTTTAAATGTTTTTTGCTTTGCCATAATATAATTCTCCTTTTTCCTTTTACTCCCAATTTTTGAGATTTCTTTTAGTTATTTTTCCATATGCAAACGTTTGTATATCTTGTGATTATGTTATATCACACCAAAAATCATAGTGCAAGAAAAAGGATGGTCTCTGCAAAAAATTGCATATAGACTGCAAATATTTGCATATACTATACTCAGTAATGTTAGTTAAACTAATAATTTTTAGCTTGTATATTGTCTTATATTATTGTTTAAATGAAGGATTTGATAAGTCGTCAATTGAGTATTCATTGTATCCCTCATAATAATAACTTTGATCAATTCCCTTCATAAAAATAGTTCTATTATCTATATCATCTGTTAGTGCATTTTTAAGTAAATACTTAATCTCTATGTCCTTTATAGGACTTCTCTCCATAGCAAGAAGATAATCTTCTTTATCGACCTTTTCCCAATCTACAACTTTTTTCAGATTTTTCTTAAATATCAAATCTAGCCATATTCGGGTGGAACGCCCATTGCCTTCTCTAAACGGATGAGCAATATTCATTTCGACATACTTTTCCACTATTTCATCAAAAGTATTTTCAGGCATACTATCAATATCTTTTAAAGCTTCCTTAAGATAAATCCTGGGTGCAAATGAAAAACCTCTCTTAGCTAAATTCACATCTCGAACCATTCCTGCAAATTCATAAATATCTTCAAACAGATATCTATGAATATCAGATAGTCCTTTAAAAGTACCAACCTCTATATTTTTAATATCGCCACTATCATAAAGTTTTTTTGCTTTTTCCTTAGTTATCTTTTCTTCAACTCTAGCAAGCTCTGAACTAGATATTATTCCTAATTTATTTTCTAACGCCATAAAATGCTCCTTTTATGATATTGAATAAAGTATTTCCCCAAGTTCTGTTATATTCCAAGTATTTCTTTCTAGTGTAATCATATCAATCGATTGGACAATGTCTAACTAATTGAGAATCTCAAATATAATAATTGCATATAAAACAAATTATAAATTATATAAGTTATGCTATTCCCAAGCATTATTCTATTTGTATACTATTTTCACTTTAGCCATCCATTTTGGTAATACATCTGTCAAATTCATTGTATGCATTAACTGACTATCAGTAACTTTATCTTCGACCTTATCAAAGTCTGTGCTCCTAACAATTTCATCAATATATGGAACGTTATCCGGTTGAATTTCAGAATAAGACACGATTGAATGAAACAGTAATCCAGCGTCAATCCCCCATTTTTCTGCAAAATCATTGACTTCAATAAGTAATTTATTCTCTTTCCATTTTCCAAATGACTCATCAAAGCTATTATCTGAAGATAAATTACCTGGAACTAACTCTGTATCCACAAATTCCTTCAATAATTGAGCTTGATTATCTTCACCCATATTGCTTAATTCCTGAATCTGTTCATAAATTATACGCAGTGTTTCGCTATCCACTGTTTGCACGCCATCGGAATCTCGAACCTTTCCACCAATTAAGCTCAAAATATGTGCAGCATCAATCACCTGGGTTCGTGTTAATTTGGTCTTACCAGCTAATGGACGAATAATCTCTGATTCAGCACCTCCAGTTAGTGGTGGAAATAAATTTTTATAAGCCCCAACATATTGTAACCAAGTATGTTCACTCATACCAAAATGAACATCTTCCCATTTAAACTCATAGTACTGTTCTACCAAGTTTAACTGATCAGCAGTATCTAAAAAAGCTATTTTAAATTCGTTTTTAGTTTCTTCATCATCCTTGATATCTCCCCATTTCGTTGGATCTGACAAAGTTGAAATCATATCTTCAACTTTAACCTTTAATTTTTTTACAGCTGTTTCATATAAATCAACAATTGCAAGACTACTCTTACCTCCGCTGCCATAAAGTTCAAGTGCCGTATCAACCGTTTTTTCAGTAGTTCTTGGAAACTGAAAATTAATAATTGAACCAAATTCCTTTGATTTACCAAACACTCGATTAGTTCTTGAATAAGCTTGAACAAGTCCTTGTAATTCTAGTGGTCTGTCAACATACAAAGTATTTAATCGTTCTGAATTATAACCTGTTAAAAGTTGATCTGCTACAATAATCAAGTCAATATTTTTTAGATTACGGCCACTTCCACCTCGCGTAGCTCGTTCAACTAGATCTTCGAAATAAGCATCCTCACCATTTTTCTTGTCACCAACAACAAACTCAATTCCCGTGAACTTTGCATAATCTTCAAACATCATCTTGATAGTTTCAGTCGGAATATTAGTTGGATCATTTTCATTACCAAAACTAAAAGTCATTGCAATATTTAACTGCTTTTCTTGTTCCATTAACTGCTTTTTAAATTCATCATAATAAGCTAAAACCCGATTTTTATATGCCACCGTTAAAATAGCATTAAATTCTTCTTGCTGAGACTGACTATCCCAGTTTTTTAGAATTTCTGTTACAACTTGTGGTATATGTGTCTCATCTTGATAAATCAGAAGCTGCTTTTTAGTTGCTTCTTTTTCAACCTCTAGTTCTGACATAGATTGAACCTCTCGTTCAACTTCTTTTTCCACAAGGTCAGGATTTTCTTTCAGACGTTCTTCAATAAGTTTGTCCCGCAAATCATCATAACTTTTAAATTCACCAGTATTAAGATAATCAACGTGAAACCCAAGAACATTTCCATCCGCAATAGCTTCATCAATCGTGTACTGATGTAACTTAGGTCCAAATAATTTTTCAGTGGTATTTATAACTTCACTTTTTTCATTCACTTTTCCTTTTACGTGATTTTCATCAAATAAAGGAGTACCAGTAAATCCATAAAATAATCCGTGTTTTTTAAAATGGTGCTGAATTGTTCCCATCATCTGTCCCATTGTTGTGCGATGGGCTTCATCAATAATAAAAACATATTTCTTATCTTTTAGGCTTTCATCCTGTTGTTCATCAAGGTCTTTAACAAGCGAATTTAATTTGAATGTAGTTGTTACAACTATTCCATGTGTTGATGATTTCAATTGTTTTTTTAATTGATATGTAGCCTTAGTCTCATCTATAGTAACTGGTTCATAAGCAGCATATGCTTTAAAATCTCTGATTGTTTTTGAATCTAATTCTCGACGGTCAACAAGAAATATAACTTTGTCAAAACCTGCCCTAGTCGAAAGAAACAACGCTGTCTTAAAACTCGTAATAGTTTTTCCAGAACCAGTTGTATGCCAAATAAAACCACCATGAGGAACTTTCACGTCATTATCTAATCCAAAAGCAGCCAACTCAACCGCTTGAAGGGCAAAAACTTGATAAGGACGCATCAACTTGTGTCGTCTATTTTCCTCATCCTCTGCTTCATCAATTACCAAGTAGTCTCCAACCATTTGGTGAGCCATCGGAATCATAAAAAATGTTTCAACTATTTTACGCCAATCATTGATTATATTATTATCCTTATCAGACCAATGAAATTCAAAACTTGGATTAAAATCATCAATTGTTTTTGGGGTTGCAAAATATCTTGTCTCAATCTCAGACATTACCACCATCATTTGAGAAAAAACCATAAAATTATTTGTATATTCCCCATCTCGATAATAACGAATAAACTGACCAAAAGCCTCATCTAAAGTTTTATCAGTCCGTTTCTGCTCAATATTTATTAAGGGTAAACCATTTATTAGCAGAACAATATCAAATCGGTTACCGTTTCTAGTTGATATCTCCCGTGCAATTTTATACGATGAATCACCACCACTTACTTCAGCTTTTTTAAAGATTGTCAAAGTAATTTGTTTTCGAGTAACACCTGGTAAATTATCATCCCTGTAAATTTTATCAATCTTTCCTTTAGAATCTTCTATTGACAAACGCTTTGCAGCTTCATAACTATTACTAATCTGACTTACTTCAGCTAAAACTTGCTTAAACTCATTATCTGTTAACTCAACCCCCTCAAGTTGATCAACATTAATACGATTCAACTCATGTCGCCAATGAATAATTAAATCATCTACAGTCACTTTTTGTTTATTTCCATTTAATTCATCTGGAGCATCCCACTTAAACTTTTTCATCTCCTGAACAAAATTTTCTTGGAATGTCTTTTCACTAGCATCTTTATTTACGTTACTCATTTATAAACTCCCTCTTCCAATATGCCATATAAACCATCATAATTAATTAAGAACTTACGCTGGAACTAAACAAACATCTCATTTAGGTATGCTTGTTTCATATTTTGTAATTTTTTCAACTTTCGTTGATGAAGGGTGAT
>JAISGP010000046.1 GCA_031263035.1 Lachnospiraceae bacterium
CACGTTCAGCAAGGCGGAAATGGTGGTACAACAATCACCAAATACAAAGTAAAAACAATAACTAAAACCAATTATATATATAGAACAATAGATAAAGTAAAAACTGGAGATTATAACAACATACTAGTTATGCTAATACTTCTTTTAGGGGCTTCAGTAGTAATTACTATATCTATAAGAAAACGTCATTAATAAAAGACTATTAGTATGGATTATAACTTTTTACATTATATGAATAAGAACCATATATAATACGGTTCCGCCTCCGATACTAAGAAGATTATTTCGTTTCCACACGTGAAGAACCACTGTTGCAATTACAGCAATGAATTCTGGTATACCATGAGGATAGGAAAAAACAGTTGTATTTCTAAGGCAATATACAACTAATAAAGCAATGATAGCAGGGGTAAGGACTTTTCCAAGATAATTAATTGTTTTGGGAATGGCCTTGCCTTTTTTGAATATTAAAAATGGAGTTGCACGAGTTGTGAATACAACTAAGGCAACGGTTATTATAATTGCTAATGATTGTAGTGTATTTAATGGCATATTTTTCTCCGAATTTATGTTTTAAAAATTACAGTTTTTTTTGCAATACTAATTGTTTATTTCATTTATTGAAGATAATAGAATAAATTGAAATATAAGTTTTAGATTACATAATATATATATAATAATGGCTATTGTTGGAGGGATTAAGTATTATATTTTTCTATAATATTGTCCGTAGTTGGTTCATCCATTTCATTTGGATTTTCTGCTTCTTGGAATTTTTTTCGCCCAACAAATAAGAAGAAAATTACAATTAGCATGGAGGGTAGTACAAATCTATCTCCTCCAAATATTTGCAATGATACAAAGGAAGCAATTAAACCTAATATAGCAGGTCGCCTATTGGATTTATCTAACCACTGCTCAACAAAGATAACGACAAAGAGTGCAGTCATAGCAAAATCAATTCCTTCCGTTGGAAAGGGAATAATATCTCCAGCTAAGGCACCAATTCCAGAACCTAATACCCAGTAGCTTTGATTTAAAAGAGTAATTGCAAATAAAAACTTATCTTCATCAACATCATCAGGAACCTTAGTAGTTGCTAAAAGAGAATATGTCTCATCTGTTAATCCGAATATAAGATACCATCTTTTTTTACCTGCACGATGAAATTTTTCTAATAAGGATATTCCATAAAACATATGACGTATGTTTAGTAATAGTTCCATAAAAATAATATGTAAAAATGAAATACCAGGCACAAAAAAATTTACAGCTAGATACTGACCGCTACCTGCAAATACTAAAATGCTCATTAAAATTGCCCATAAAAAATTGTATCCCTTTGCAGAATACATAACTCCGAAAGCTATTCCTATAAAAAGATAACCTGTTAATACAGGTATAGTATAAGGAAAAGCTCTTCTAAATGCATGTTTCATAACTCCCCCAGATAATTATTATAAAGTAGAGTACACTCTACTTTATAAGTATAACAGTATTAAAAAAATACGTCAATGTAGTTAACGTATTTTATGGTGGACAATATGGAAAAATGAAATAACACACTTGGGGAGAATGATAACTTCTAGCTTGGTCGACCGAGGACAAGGTTTTATGCTGATTAAATATATAGATAAACACACCTGAGGGGAATCGAACCCCTAGCTTAGCCGACCGAGGACAAGATTTTATGCTGATTAAATATATAGCTAAACACACCTGAGGAGAATCGAACTCCTAGTTTGGTCTCCGGAGGACCACGTTTTATCCATTAAACTACAGGTGTTTATAACTTATTGTTCTATGCTATCATTTGGATCAATCCCTTCCGGGGAATCATAGGTAAATAAATTTTGAACTAGTTCCCTAACAGCAGGTTCACTTACACTATCTGTAACAACTTGAATTATATCATTAGGTAAAATTACAGTATTTCCATTAGGAGTTATATCCATATCATTTCTATGAATTGAAACAATTAAGGCATTTGAAGGCATATTTAAGTCTCGAATGGGAGCATTCACTGCCCTTGCCGAAAATTCTACCACTTGTTCAATCATAACCTTTGCATGATTATTTTCAGTGGCAGGTTTATATTTTTCTAACATTCCATCAAGAAGTGAGTCGTATACAGGTTTACTTCCTAAAGCATTTGCAGTTACAAATGCAAATATAGCAACAATAGAAATTGGAAGAAGATGAGAAAATGAATTAGTCATCTCCGTAAGTAGTACAATACCGGTTATAGGTGCTCTAACAATACCTGAAAAAAGTCCTGCCATTGCAAATACAACAAAATTATAAAATAAAGCATTGTTTAAACCATGTAGAGGAATAAATATATCTCCAAAAATTCCACCAATTAATGCACCTAAAAGTAGCAATGGGAAGAAAATCCCACCGGGAACACCAGAAGAGAAGCTAAACACAGAAAATAAAAATTTAATCAGTAAAGTTCCCATTAAAACTATTAAAGTGGTTTTTAAATTAATAATATCCAATAGGTGATGTCCACCACCTAGGGCAGATGGAAAATATAGCCCTATAAACACTGCAATTATAAAGACTGGCATAGGTCTTAGCATAGGGTGTTTTGCAAATAAATTTTTCATGTGCTTATTTAAGCCGATTAGTACAGCATTATAGATAACTCCAGCAAGTCCAGTTACAATTCCTAAAATTGGTAATAGCCAGTAAAATTTTAAAGGCAATAGTTCGCTAATTGGGAAATTAAAAACCGGAGCCATTCCAAATATAACTTTAGAAACGTAATC
>JAISGP010000121.1 GCA_031263035.1 Lachnospiraceae bacterium
GCATTTGTAAATGATGGTGATAGTTCATTTAGAGTTGATGGCTTTAATGTAGAAAAGGTTGTTGACACAGTAGGAGCTGGAGACGGATTTGCAGTAGGAGTTATAAGTGGAATACTGGAAGGTTTATCTACTGCTGATGCGGTAAAACGTGGAAATGCTATTGGAGCAATTCAGGTTATGAATGTAGGAGATAATGAAGGGTTACCAATGAGAGAAGAACTAGAAAAGTTTATAGAAGGTTAGATTAGATTATAGCAATGTTTAGGGATACCTTTTGAAAAAATTAGTTATTTATTTTTGTATTCTAAATCATTGCTTTTTTATATATCTATTAAATGATATAATATCTTTGTTTAAATATAACAACAAATTGTTGTAATATTAACTAAAAAAACACCAAATATTTTGTATGAATTCACTATATACAGAACAATAAAATAGTGATATTATGTGATACATCAGTTGGAGAAACAATTTGTGGTTAATTACAACCTTAGATTGTGAAAAAAGGAGCAAAGTAATGGGAGCATTAAAAGAAAAAGCTTATGATCAGCTTTTAAAACAGATTATGAAAGCCCCTGGAGGAACTGTTTTTAGTGTGAGAAAAAGTGCAGAAGAATTAGGAATTAGTTATACACCGGTAAGGGAAGCACTTTTAAAATTACAGAACGAAGGACTACTTGAACAACAATATGCAGGATTTACAGTTGTTGAGATGAATGAAAAGAGAATAAAAGAAATTTGTCAGTGCAGAGAATGCGTTGAGGATTATGTTTTACCTTTAGTTGTGAATAAAATAGATGAAGATGATATTAGATATCTTAGAGCTTTTAACAGTAAGCAAGAAGAAGCAGTTACTGAAAATAATTCTGTAAAGTTTGAGGAAATGGATGCTCAATTTCATATATATTTAATTGATACTTTTGGAAATTCTCAATTAACAGAGTTTTATCGTTCAGTTAGAAAGCAATATAGAGTTGGAAAAAATAGATTGGAAGTTGTTCATAGTATGCTTCCCGTTAATGAACATAAAGAATTTCTAGAGTTCATTGAACATAAAGAGTTTGATAAAGCTGTCAACTTGATGAAGAGACATACTAAAGCTGCAGTTGAACGTATGAAAGATGGATATGTTCAGATAGGGATTTAATATAAAATAAGAAAAATTTGCCAGATATTCTATTAATTAAATTTGTCGTAAAAATATATTCCTTTAAAAAGGTATATATTTTTTATCCAGTTCGATATATCACATCATATCAGAGTATTTAAATAACAGTATTTTAAGGAATATAGGCAAAAATATAAAATTAAGAAAACATATTTTTTTTAGTCAATGTGATACATCACATCATATCAGAGTATTTTATTAACAGTAATCTTTGAAATTATAGGCTAAATCACCAAATATAAATAAAAAAAGCTTTTAAATGCATTTGCATTAAAAATAAAAAAGGAGATAAAAAAATGGAAAAGAAAATGAAGGCATTAGTTTATAAGGCTGCACATGTAGTTGAGGTAGATGAAAGAGACATACCTGAACCTAAAGATGATGAAGTTCAAATTAAAATCAAAAGAGTTTCAATCTGTGGTTCTGATTTGGGAGCATTTAGAATTGAATCTGAAAGATTTCAAACACCTTTAGTTTTAGGACATGAGTTTTCTGGAGATATTACTAAAGTAGGAAAAGATGTTAAAGGATTAAAAGTTGGGGATAGAGTAAGTGTTAATCCAATGGTTACTTGTAATGAGTGCAAATTCTGTAAGGCAGGTCAAGGAAATTTATGTGGAAATAGAAGAAGTCTTGGAACTGCAATTAATGGTAGAACTGATGGAGCAATGAGAGAGTATATGACAGTTCCTGATTGGATGGTTGTTCCTTTACCAGATAATGTTACTTATGAATCAGGAGCAATGCTAGAGCCTTGTGGAGTTACTTTAGCTTGTGCTAAAAGAGGACATACAGAAGATGAGAAATCAGTTTTAATTTATGGAGCTGGACCAATAGGTTTATTAATTTTGAAATTCTTAAAAGCCCTTGGAGTTCCAAAAGTTATTGTAAGTGAACCATTAAAGACGCGTAGAGATAGAGCCAAGGAAAATGGAGCTGATTTAGTAATTGATCCGGTGGCAGAAGATGTAGCAGAAATTGTTAAAGGTGAAACTGAAGGATATGGTGCAGATAGAGTTATTATTGCGGCAGGAGTTGGTAATTTAATTAATTGTTCTTTTAAAGCAGTTAGAAATGGCGGAACTATTGTCTTAGTAGCACTTATGCATGAAATGGTTACCTTTGATCCAATGGAGATTGTAGGTCGTGGACTTAACTTTATAGGAAGTTATATGTTTACTACTGAAATGAATGAAGCTGCACAGATGATAAGTGATGGGAAATTAGAAGTGGAAAGTCTTATTACTTCAACCTTTGATTTAGATGATGGTCAGAAAGCTTTTGAAGCTTTAGATAAACCAGATAATACAGAAGTAAAAGTGCAAATAAAGGTTAACGATTAAATATATTTGGCTGTCATAAATGAAATTTAATATAGAAAGGCTTTCTATATTAGAAAATATAAGAGGGGGATTTTAAAATGAATAACCAAAAATATCCAAAGTTATTTGAACCATTTACAGTTAAAAGAATGACTGTAAAAAATCGAATTTCCATGGCTCCTATGGGTACAAATTATGGGGAGCAAAATGGCGAAATGAGCTTTTTGCATATAGATTATTATGAGCAAAGAGCAAGAGGCGGTGTTGGATTAATAATTGTTGAAAATGCCTGTGTTGATTTTCCTTTAGGTTCTAATGGTACTACTCAACTAAGAATTGATGAAGACAACTATATTCCACGTCTTTACAAATTATGTGAAGTTGTTCATCAATATGGTACTAAAATTGCAATTCAGCTTAATCATGCAGGTGGTTCAGCTAATTCAAAAAGAATAGGACAACAACCAGCATCAGCCGGTACACTTCCTTCTAAGCCAGGTGGAGAGATTCCAAGAGAATTAACTAAAGAAGAGATATATGATATTGTAGAAAAATATGGTATCGCAGCTAAAAGAGCAATTACAGCAGGTTTTGATGCTATTGAAATTCATGCAGGTCATGCTTATTTAATCAGTCAATTTCTATCACCAACAATGAATAATAGAACTGATGAATTTGGTGGAAGCCCAGAAAATAGAGCTAGATTTGCTAAATTAGTTGTTGAAGAAGTTAGAAAACAAGTAGGACCATTTATTCCAATTTTATGTAGAATAAGTGCTGATGAGTTAACTAGTGGCGGCAATTCAATTGAAGATACTAAAGAGTTATTAAAGTATTTTCAAGAAGAGGTAGATATTATCGACGTGTCAGCAGGTCTTAATGGCTCTCTTCAATATCAAATAGATAGTTGCCAATTACCTGATGGATGGCGTTCATTTATGTCTAAAGAAATAAAAGATACATTTGGAAAGCCCACTATTACTACCGGTAATATTCGTTCACCCAAAAGAGCAGAAGAAATTCTTGAAAATGGTGAAGCTGATTTCATTGGTATGGGACGTGGACTTATTGCTGATCCAAATTGGGTTAACAAGGTTTCATATGGTATGGAAGATGATATTCGCAAATGTATTTCTTGTAACATTGGTTGTGCAGGACATCGTATAGGACTTAACATTCCAATTAGATGTACAGTTAATCCAAATGTAAATACATGGGAAGATACTACTACAAAGGTTGTTAAACCCTGTAATGTTGTAATTGTTGGTGGTGGAACAGCAGGACTTGAAGCAGCTAAAACTGCAGCAGAAGTTGGATGTGAAACTTTCTTAATTGAGAAAAATGATCACTTAGGCGGATTAGCAGCAGAGATTAGTAAAATACCTGATAAAGAAAGAATTCATGACTTTGTAGACTACTTAACTTATCAAACTGGAAAACATAAAAATCTATATACATTTTTAAATACTGAAGCAACAGGAACATTTGTAAAAGCATTAAAACCAGATGTTATTGTAAATGCAACAGGTTCAATGCCTCTTTTACCACCCATTACAGGTCTTCACGATAAAATAGATAAAGATGGTAGTAAAGTATATTCTATTTTGAAAATGATAAATAATATTAAACAGTTCCCAGAAGATATGATAGGTAGAAAAGTCGTAGTTGTAGGCGGTGGAGCTGTAGGTTTAGACGTAGTTGAATTCTTCGCACCAAGAGGGGCAGACGTAACTATAGTTGAAATGATGCCTCAAATAGGTAAAGATTTAGATCCAATTACTAAGCTTCGAATGGAGGAGATTTGCAATAAATATAATGTAAAGATGCGTCCAAACACTGCTTTATCTGAAGTAAAAGATGATGGCTTTGTAGTTAAGTTAGAAGATGGAGAAATTGTAGAATTACCATTCGATTACGGATTTATTTGTTTAGGGATGAAATCAAAAAGTCCAGTCTTAACAGAACTTGAAGAAACATTTAATGATTCGAATGAAGTAGAAATCGTAAATGTTGGAGATAGTGTAAGAGCAAGAAGAATGATTGAAGGAGTAGCTGAAAGCTATAATTTAAAGAATGTACTTCGAAAACATGGATTTTTACCACAGAAAGCATAAGAGGAGAAGAACATGTATAAGTCTATTAAGATTAGAAAGATGAATTTTGGTGAAGGCTTACCTAAGATATGTATTCCTATTACCGGAAAAACTTCTGATGACATACTAAAAGAAGCTCAGATGGCTGTAAAAGATGGAGCTGATTTAATTGAATGGCGAGCTGATGCATTTGCCAACGTTACTGATACAGATAAATGTCTTTTAGTAGCAGGTAAAATTAGGTCAGAATTTCCGGATTTGCCAATTCTCTTTACATATCGTACAGAAGATGGTGCTCATACCATGGAGACTTCAAAATATATTGAATTAAACAAGACTATTGCAAATAGTAGTGATGTGGATTTAATAGATATTGAGCTATCTAAAGGTGATGACATTTGTAAAGAGCTTTGTGAATATATTCATAGTAAAAATAAATTAGTAGTTCTATCAAGTCATAATTTTGAGCATACGCCACAAACATCAGATATTACATCAACTTTAAGACACATGAAGGAATTAGGCGGAGATGTTCCTAAATTAGCAGTTATGCCAAAAACATCTTTGGATGTAATTAATATATTAGAGGGGTCTATTATATATAAAGAAAAATACGCAAATGGTCCATTTATTACTATGTCAATGGGAGATTTAGGAAGGTTATCCAGAGTTAGCGGAGAATTAACAGGTTCAGCTTTAACATTTGGTGTTACAGAAAATGCTTCTGCACCGGGACAAATTCCTATATCAGAATTAAGAAACATTCTACAGACTTTACATTTTTCTCATTAAACTAATTAATATTAAGTATTATTTGCTATAGCAGTATATATATAACTGCTGTAGCAAATAATTGAAGAAACAGTTATTAAACGAGAAAAAAATATTAAGTCATATAATGTTTTAAAAGTTATATAAGTAGTCGTATAAAAAAATACGTCAAATTATACTTTAGATTATCTAAAAAATAACAAATTAGGAGGATTTAAGTTATGAAAACGGCAACAGCAACAGCAACCCATGAGGTTGGGAAAAAGTTATATGGTAGTGCATTCGTGCTATATCTAACATATTTTATCCATGGTATTGGATGTTCTATATTAGGACAACAAGCTATTAAAGAATTTCTAGCAGGTCAATGGGGAAGTGGAATAGAGTCAGTTACTTTAGTAGCAGCAGCTCTTGGACTTGGTAGATTAATTACATTACCTTTCTCTGGCCCAATATCTGATAAACTTGGACGTCGTCCTTGTGTACTTATAGGAATTGTTCTTTATGCCATGTTTTTCCTTGGTATTGCATTTTCACCAAATATGCAAGTAGCATATGTAGCAGCCATCTTTGGCGGAGCAGCTAACTCATTTCTTGACACAGGAGTTATTCCTGCAAATGTAGAAATACTTGCACCTAAATCTGGTGTTGCAACAATGATGACAAAACTTTTTATTGCAGTATCTCAATTCTTGCTTCCTTTCATGATGGGATTTATTGCAGGCTCACATATGTCTTATAATGTATTATTTATAGCAGCTGGCGTTGCAATCTTAATCGTTGGAGCTATTAGTATTAAAATTCCATTACCAAAGAAAAATGAAAATGAAGGAAAAGCAGAAAGCTTTTTCGCTACATTAAAAAAAGCAAAATTTACTCCAGAAAGTATTGCTTTAATTATTATCGGTTTCACATGTACAGCCACATTCCAACTTTGGTTAAACTGTGCTCAGACTTTCGGTAAAGAAGTAGCAGGTATGTCAGATCCAAGTGGAATGCAGAAGATGTATTCTCTTGGAACTATTGTAGCTATTTTACTTACTTCTGTACTTGTAAATAAATTTAAAGAAGTTAGATTTTTACTTATTTATCCATTTATTTCACTTATTATGTTAGCATTAGTTTTACTAATTAAAACACCACAAATATGTATGATTGGTTCATTTGTAATCGGATATTCTGCAGCAGGTGGAGTACTTCAACTTGCAACAGCAACAGTTAATGATTTATTCCCAATGATTAAGGGAACTATAACAAGTATTATCATGATTGCTAGTAGTCTCTCAAATTATACAATTCTTTCTTTAGCAGGAAATCTTGGACAAGATAAGGGGGCTTCTGCAGTAATTATTTTAAATATTGTTATTACAGCAGTTGGAGTTTTATTAGCTTTATTCGTAAATACTCGTTATAAAAAGATGTTAGAAAAAACAAATAATTAGAATTATGGAGTTTTATAAAAAAAGTATTATATTTTCTTAAGAGAATGTAGTATAGTTGATTTAATAAATAATTAGTATTTATTAAAGTGAAGTGTTGAGGGTGGGCTATGAAAACTTTAAAATGGATTGACAAAAATTTTGAAGCTTTTATTTTGACAGTACTTTTAATTTTAATGACTTTGATAATGGGAATTCAAATCGTTTTTAGATTTGTTTTTAATAATTCATTATCATGGACAGAAGAATTAACAAGATACCTTTTTGTATGGAGTGGGTTTTTAAGTATAGCATTTGCAGTTGAAAAAGGTATTTCTATTAAGGTTGATATGATTACCTTAAAAATGAAGAAAAAAGTAAAGTCTATTGTCAAAATTATAGATAATATAATTGAAATAATCTTTTTTGGATATATGATTCCCTTTGCATGGGAGATTGTTTATGATAGCTATTTGGATAAACAGTTAAGCCCGGCTTGTAGTATACCCATATGGATCATTAAATCTTCAGCACTTATTGGTTTTATATTGTGTGAAGTTAGATTGGTGGAAGATATTTTTAAACAGGTTAGAATAATACAACAGAATAAGGAGGACGCGGATGGCAGCATTTGAGATACTTATTGTCTTTTTAATTCTTCTTATTCTTTCTATTCCTGTTGGAGTAGCTTTAGGAATTTCCTCAATATTACCTAGCGTTTTATTTGCAAATTTTACTGAAAGTGCTACCTATATTATTCGCTCTATGATCGGCGGATTAGATAGTTTTCCTCTTTTAGCAATTCCTATGTTTGTTTTATCGGGAATTATAATGACTAAAGGGGGAGTGTCAAAAAAGCTATTTAATATATTTGCATATTTCTTTGGAAAGAAAAGAGCCGGTATGCCTTGTGCAGTTATTGTAACTTGCTTGTTTTATGGGGCAATTTCCGGCTCGGCACCGGCAACCGTGGCAACAGTTGGCAGTATGACAATTCCTGTTTTATTATCTCTTGGATATGAAAAGAAATTCTCAACTGCAATTGTTGCCGTAGCAGGAGGTTTAGGAGTAATAATTCCGCCCAGTATCCCTTTTATTCTCTATGGTATGGCATCGGGGACATCAGTAGGGGATTTGTTTAAAGCGGGGATAGTGCCAGGAATTATTATTGCCCTTTTGCTAATGATTTATTCATGGGTTTATTGTTATAGAAATGGTGAGGATAAGGAAAGAATTAATTCAGTAGTAAATGACCTTCATTCAGAAGGCATTGGTAAACTTATTAAAGAAGGAATTTGGGCATTATTTGCACCGATTATAATTTTAGGCTGTATATATGGGGGTATTGCATCTCCAACAGAAGCCGCAGTTATTTCAGTTTTTTATGCTTTATTTGTAAGTATGGTGGTATATAAAACTATTAAATTTAAGGATATTTTTGGTATATTTACCGAGGCTGTTAAAACTTATGGACCATTACTTTTTATTTTAATAGCATCATCAGCATTTTCTAGGGTTTTAACATTAATGGAAGTTCCACAAAATATTAGCATATGGATTCTTCACTCATTTGCAAATAAAGTAGCAATTGTTTTAATTATAAATCTATTTTTATTGTTAATTGGAATGTTGATGGATACAACACCGGCTATCTTAATTACAACCCCTATATTATTACCAATTATGGTGTCTATAGGTATGAGCCCTATTCAATTTGGCGTTGTAATGGTCGTTAATTTAGCAATTGGATTTGTCACACCACCAATTGGAGTTAATCTTTTTGTAGCAAGTTCGTTAACGAATGTACCTGTAATGGACATTGCCAAAAAAGCAATTCCTTTAATATGTATGTTTTTAATTGCGTTAATGCTTATAACATTTATTCCGGGGATAAGTTTAGTATTGTAGAAAAAGAGGGAATATGAGTAGAAAAAGGGGAATATTAGCAAGCCTAGTAATAGGTTTCGTTTCAATATTATTATGTGCTTGCGCCGGAAGTGAACCTAGAAGCATAACTTATAATATGTGCCTTGGAACAAGTAGTCCGGATGATACGGTAACGGGAGTATTTGCAGAAAAATTTGCAAATGAGGTAAAAACTCTTAGCGGTGGGAAAATGACAATTAAAATATATTCCAATTCCACAATTGGTAATGATACAGAATTACTTGAAAGTTGTAGAGATGGGGATATTCCTTTTGTTATTCAAAATACTGCACCTGAAACTAGTTTTATGCCAAAACTTTCAGTTTTTGATATTCCATGCAGTTTTTCTAATATAGAAGAAGCTAGAAAAGCAATTGATAATCCTATCTTTTATAAGAAGATTGAGAATATATACAAATCGGGTGATTATAAGCTCTTAGGAATGTCTGACCAAGGTTTTAGAGTTATGAGTACAAATAAAAAGATTGAGAAGTTTTCAGATTTCAAAGGACAAAAAATTAGAACAATGGAAAATTCTTATCATCTTGCATTTTGGAAAAGTTTAGGTGCTAATCCAACTCCTATGGCATTTTCTGAAGTTTATATTGGGCTTCAGCAACATACAATTGATGCGGAAGAGAACCCTCTTGAAGTTATTGTTTCTGGAAAGCTTTATGAGCAACAGAAATATATTATTCAGACAAATCATTTGCCTCACTATATTAGTTTAATAATGAGCGAGACATTTTACAATAAATTAAGTTCAGATGAACAAGAAATATGTAAAAAAGCTGCTAAAATCGCTGTAGAGTATTCCAGACAGGAAGCAGATAAACGAAATCAAGAAAAGATTAATTATCTTGAAGATAATGGTACAGAAGTAATTCCAGTATCAAGTAAATTACATAATGAAATGGAAGAAGCTTCACAGGGAGTATATAAAAATATATGTAAAAAGGCTGGAAAAAGCCTTGTGAATGAGTATATAGGTAAATAATAATGAACTAAAAAAAGTACAGAAAACTTAGCCTTTTCTGTACTTTTTAAGTATTCTTATATTGACATGGTGTTTTAAAGTGATATAATCGGTTCATTGTAGAAAAATGTATCTATAATGCTATTTGATATATAGATGTTATAAACAGTAATTCTTGGTGTTTTTTAGCATTTATATATTTAAAAATACATAATGATATAGTACAATAATTAGATTATTCATACGTATGAGGTTGGTAAAAAATGAAGATTATAATAATTGGAGATGGAAAGGTTGGGCATAAGGTTGCCACTGAACTCTCCGAAGAGAATTATGACATTGTTTTAATTGATCAAAATAGAGGAAAACTATCTGAAGCTTTGAATCAGATGGATATCCAATGTATAGAGGGCAACGGTGCTGACGTTGACGTACAGAAGAAAGCTGGGGTAGCCACTACAGACCTAGTTATTGCTTGCGCGTCTAATGATGAAACCAATATGCTCTCTTGTTTATTTGCAAGAAGGTTAGGAGCTAAACATACTATAGCCCGTGTGCGAAATCCTATATATTATGCTCAGATTGATGTGCTTAAAAGAGACCTTCATTTAAGTATGGCAGTTAACCCTGAGCTTGCTGCTGCAAATGAAATAGCAAGACTTCTTTTAATTCCTGATACAACTAATTCTGAAACATTTATGAAGGGAAGAGTGGAACTTGTTGAATTTCCAATTCGAGAAGAAAATCCTCTTATAGGTATTACTTTAGCTGATCTTTATCAGAAATATCAGATTAGAATATTGGTATGTGCTATTGAGCGTGGTGGGGATGTTATTATTCCAGATGGTAATACTGTTATGGAAAAGGGCGACAAAATACATATTGCCGCATCTCATAGTAATTTGGAATCATTCTTCTTTACTATTGGAAGAAGAAAGAAGATAAAGAAAGTTCTTATTTGCGGTGGGGGAATACTTTGTTATTACCTTACCAAACAACTTGTTGCAGCTAAAATGCAGGTTAAGATTATTGAACATAAACAAGCTAGATGTGAAGAGTTGGAAGAGATTTTTAATGATGGACCTTTTACAAAGCGTGTTTCAATTGTAAATGGAGATGCAACGGACCAGGAACTTCTCCTTGAAGAAGGAATTGAAGAGGCTGATGCTTTAGTAGCATTAACTGGTCTTGATGAAGAAAATATTATTATGGGTCTATTTGCTAAAACATTAGGACTTAAAAAGGTTATAACTAAGGTTAACGAAGATAATCGTGCTAAGATGGTTGAAGGTCTTGGAATTGATAGTATTATTTCAGCTAAAACTGCCACAGCAGATGTAATTTTAGGATATGTTCGTGCAAGACATAATTCTTCAAAGGTTACAAATGTGGAGACTTTGGTTAAATTAGTAGATGGTAAGATAGAAGCGGAAGAGTTTATAATTAAGCATCCAATGCCATTTCTTTCTAAGCCTCTTAAGGAACTTCCAACGGTGCCAGATGCATTGATTTCTTGTATCGGACGTGATAGAAAGGTCCTTATTCCAGATGGAAATACTAGACTTGAAATAGGTGATAGTGTGGTTGTAGTTACTAAAGGAAAGATAATTAGAGATTTACCAGATATATTTGTTGATGAAAAATATAGAAAGATTGATCCTTCTTTGTTTGAACATGTAAATCACGCCAGTGGGGTGAAATAAAAAGATGAATAAAAAAATGATTTTATACATCCTAGGAAAGATGCTTGGGGTAGAAGCAATTCTTCTTCTTGTTCCAACTGTGGTTTCATTAATTTATAAGGAAAAAAGTGGATTGACTTTTGCTTTTCCAATTATGATTCTTATATTTTGTTATTTGGCATTTGGACAGATTAAGCCTAAAGATACATCTCTTTATGGTAAGGATGGTATGGTTATAGTTGCTTTAGCTTGGATATTGTGGACATTATTTGGCTGCCTGCCCTTTGTAATAAGTGGATTTATTCCAAATATTTTCGATGCAATATTTGAAACAGTATCTGGCTTTACTACAACAGGTTCTACGATTTTAACAAATGTAGAGGTATTACCTCATGGTTTGCAATTTTGGAGATGTTTTACCCATTGGATCGGTGGCATGGGGGTGTTAGTCTTTGTTCTAGTAATTACATCTCTTGAGAAAAAAAGTTCTATGGTTCTTATGAGGGCAGAGGTTCCGGGACCTGAAAAAGATAAATTAGTTTCTAGATCCATGACAACAGCTAGAATTCTTTATACGATGTATTTTATTTTAACAGCTATTGAAGTTGGATTTTTGATGTTTGGGGGCATGAATTTATTTGATGCCTTAGTTCATTCTTTTAGTACAGCTGGTACTGGAGGATTTTCAGACTATAATGCAAGTATAGCTGCTTTTAATAGTACATATATTGAAGGTGTTATAACTGTCTTTATGGCACTTTTTGGAATAAACTTTACTATGTTCTATCTACTTCTTTTAAAAGAGTGGAAGGATGTATGGAAAAATGAAGAGCTTAGAGGTTATATTATTATAATTGGGCTTGCAATTGCATTTATTACACTATATGAAGTTCATGCCGGTGATTATAGTAACTATGGAACTTCATTTAGATATGCTGCATTTGCAGTAGTGTCTACAATTACTACAACAGGTTTCGTTACTACGAATTATAATCTGTGGCATGAAGCCTCCAAGGTTGTGATTTTATTAGTAATGATAATTGGTGCTTGTGCCTCTTCAACAGGAGGAGGTATTAAGGTTTCCAGATTTATTGTTGCTTTTAAGCAATTAAAAAATACAGTTAAGGCTATTATTCATCCTAAAGGTGTTAATATAATTAAGATGAATGGTAGGAAAGTGGGAGAAGATATTTTACGGGGAATTCAAGGATATTTTATTTGCTATATTTTTATTTTCTTAATATCCGTGTTGTGTATTTCTTTTGAAAACCTAGGTTTAGAAGGCACAGTATCAGCTGTTTTAACATGCTTAAGTAATGTGGGACCAGGTCTTGGAAAAGTAGTAGGACCTGTAGGAAACTTCTCATCACTGTCAGATTTTAGTAAAATGATTTTAAGTTTTGATATGTTAGCTGGACGTTTGGAATTATTCCCTATGTTAGTGTTATTAACCCTACCTTTCCAAAGAAAGAAATTTTAATTCATGTAATATTTGAGGAAAAGTTCGTTAATGAATATTAAAATGATTTTATATGTACTAGGAAAGATTTTAGGAGTTGAGGCTATTCTTTTACTTTTACCTATGTTTGTATCTGTGGCATATGGTGAGAAAACAGGCTTAACCTTTATCTTTCCTATTATGATTTTGATTTTTTGTTATTTGGCTTTCGGACAAATAAAACCATTAGACACAAGTCTTTATGGTAAAGATGGAATGCTAATTGTAGCTCTTGCCTGGGTATTATGGTCAATTATTGGTTGTCTTCCTTTTGTAATAAGTGGTTATATTCCTAGTTACATTGATGCTTTTTTTGAAACTGTGTCAGGATTTACTACATCAGGCTCAACTATTTTAAAAGATGTTGAAATTCTTCCCTATGGTCTTCAGTTTTGGAGACTTTTTACTCATTGGATTGGAGGGATGGGAGTTCTTGTCTTTGTTTTAGTCATAACAACTTTAGAAAAGAAAAGTTCCATGGTTATTATGAGGGCAGAGGTTCCGGGACCTGAAAATGAAAAGCTTGTATCCCGTTCCATGAGTACTGCCAGAATACTTTATACAATGTATTTAGTTCTTACAATTGTATTAACTATTCTTCTTATCCTTGGTGGACTTAGTATTTATGATGCAGTTGTTACAGCATTTAGTACAGCAGGGACAGGAGGATTTTCTAATTATAATGCCAGTATTGCAGTATTTCATAGTGTATATGTGGAAACTGTTTTAACTGTTTTTATGGCTCTTTTCGGTGTTAATTTTACTTTGTTCTATTTATTACTTTTAAAGGAATGGAAGATTGTAATTAAAAACGAAGAACTAAGAGTATACTTTTTAATTATTGGAATAGCAACAGTTTTTATAACTATATATAATGTACTAGTAGGAGATTATGGCAGTTATTTGACTTCTTTTAGATATGCAGCTTTTACTGTGGTTTCTACAATAACAACAACTGGATTTATAACAGATGACTATAATTTCTGGCCGGCAGCTTGTAAAGGCGTGCTGTTACTTTTAATGATAATTGGAGCTTGTCAAGCATCCACTGGTGGAGGTGCTAAAGTATCTAGATTTCTTATTGCCATTAAAACCACTAAAAATCAAATAAGAAAAATTCTTCACCCTAAAAGTGTTAATATAATTAAAATGAATGGCCGAAAGGTTTCAGAAGATATAGTTAAGGGAATCACAGGCTATCTTATGTGTTACCTAATGATTTTTCTTATATCAATGATACTTTTTTCCTTTGAAAATTTAGATATGGAAAGTACGGTTTCTTGTATTCTTACTAGTATGAACAATGTAGGTCCCGGATTTGGACAAGCTCTTGGACCCACAGGTAATTTTGCATCCTTATCTATCCTTAGCAAATTAGTATTATGCTTTGATATGCTAGCAGGAAGATTAGAAATTTTTCCAATGATTATTCTTCTTACATTACCATTTAGAAGAAATAAATTTTAAGAAGTATTTCTTAATTTATCTTGTTTTTTCTATGGAAATACTTTATAAAATAGAGAATTGGTTTATACTATATGTCAAGACAGATTTTAATTTTTAGTTATATTTTCAGAGGATAAGATTATAGTTTTACTTATTATAATTAAGAATTAAGAGGATTTATTGAAGCTAGTTTATGATATTAAAGATTAAGAGAGGATAAAAAGATGGCTGTAGTTAAAGAGCTTTTAGTTGCAAATGTTGAAAAAGGAACTTTAGATTTTGGAGATTATACCTTAACTTCTAAATCAAAGAAAGACGGAGTGGTTTTAGAAGGAGAAAATTATAAGGTTAAAACCTATAATCAAATTACTAGATTAGAAAAAAATGAAAACATGATCTTTGAATCAGTTCCAGGTACAGCAGTTTTTGATTTTACTTATGAACCAGACGTAATTGAATTTAAGATTTCAGCACCAGAAGATGTAAGTTTCACTGTTGATGTTGAAGAAAATACAGAGTATGAGCTATTTGTAGATGGTGTACATATGGGAACTATAGAGACTAATGTAAGTGGAAAGCTTAATGCAAGTGTAGAAGTTGATGGAGATAAACTTGTCCATATCAAGATAGTTAAGTTGGAGAAATAAAATTCTATTATGTAAAGATATGTTCTTTGGATTTAAATATCAATTTAGAATTAAAGTAATTGAATAAAGAATATTCAAAATAGTTTTGTTGATTATGCATATGTTCAATAAAACTATTTTTTTGTAATTGTTTTGAAAAATAATGAACCTATAGTACAATAATAAAAAAGTTATTTTTGATTAACTTTAATAGTAGGCAAGAGAAAAAATTTAAAATGACGATTAATGAAAGAGGAAAGTATGGCAAAAAATAAAACGGTTTTTGTATGTCAGTCTTGTGGTTATGAAACAAATAAATGGCTTGGGCAATGTCCCATGTGTAAGGAATGGAATACATTTGTAGAAGAAAAAATAGTTACAACCACTTCTTCGAAAAAAGGTCTTTCAAGTCGTGATGAATTATCCGGGAAAGCTGCGAAACCAGTACCTATTTCTAAGATTTCTGCCAGTAACGAGACAAGAATATCTACTTCTAGTAAAGAACTGGATAGAGTTTTAGGGGGTGGAATTGTTCCAGGTTCATTGGTTTTAATTGGTGGTGATCCGGGAATTGGAAAGTCTACTCTTTTACTACAAGTAGCAGGCAATATTAGTAAAGCAGGGAAGAAAGTACTATATATTTCCGGAGAAGAATCTCTTGAACAGATAAAACTACGTGGAAATCGTATGGGAGATTTTAGTGATAATCTTCTTCTTTTATCTGAAACAGACTTAGATTTAATAGATAGCACAATTAGAGCAGAAATGCCTGACATTACAATTATAGATTCAATTCAAACAATGTATAAGGGAGATATTAGCTCTGCACCAGGCTCTGTTTCTCAAGTACGAGAAAGTACTAATACCTTGATGCAGATTGCTAAATCTTTAAATATTGCGATTTTTATTGTTGGTCACGTAACTAAAGAAGGTCAGGTGGCAGGTCCTAGAGTTCTAGAGCATATGGTAGATACAGTTCTTTATTTTGAGGGAGATAGATATGCTTCCTATAGAATAATTCGTGGAGTGAAAAACAGATTTGGATCAACTAATGAAATTGGAGTTTTCGAAATGAAAAACTCCGGACTTGAAGAAGTGCCTAATCCATCAGAATTTTTATTAAGCGGTAAGATAGAAGATTCATCAGGAACAGTTATTTCTTGTGCCATGGAAGGAACTAGACCACTTCTTTTAGAGATTCAAGGTCTAACTGGGGAAACTGCCTTTGGTATGCCAAGAAGAACTGCAGAAGGATTTGATTTTAATCGTTTAAATCTTTTAATTGCAGTAATTGAAAAGCGTATGGGTTATGGCATGGGTAATTTGGATGCTTATATAAATATAGCAGGAGGAATTAGAATGAGAGAACCTGCTCTAGATTTAGGCATTGTAATTGCCTTGGTATCTAGTTATAAAAACAAGCCTATTCCTTCAGATACTGTAGCTTTTGGAGAAGTAGGTTTAAGTGGAGAAGTAAGAGCAGTAACCATGCCCTCATTACGTGTATCAGAAGCCAAGAAACTAGGATTTAAAAAAGTAATTATGCCATCTGTTTCTATGAAAGACGTTAAAGATATTAAAGAAATTGAAATTGTAGGAGTAAGGTCAATTTCGGATTTAAAGAAAGAAGTGTTTTAGGATTAGACATTATAAACCTAGCAAATTTTTATGTAACTTAGAGTTATATAGGAAGTGCTAGGTTTTTTTGAGTTTAATATAGAGAATAATATGTTAGATTATAAATTTTAGGTTTAATAAGGAGATTTACAGGTTAGTATTTAAATACTTTATTGCTATAGAGATATTAGAATACTTTGTTTTAAAACAAAAACAATAAGAAAAAATAGTACGAAAATTTGACGTTAAAATTTAACAAGTTGTGGAATGTTACAAAAATATCATAATATTAAAATTTGATATTGAAATAACAATTTCTTTGTGTTAGTATTCTTCTCAGATAAAGTTAGATAGAAAAATAACAAATATCAATTATGTCAATTAAGGAGAGAGCTATGGCAAACACAAAGAAAAGTAATAAGGGATTAGTTGATAGTGTTGAAACATTAGAGGCACTATTAGTGAAAGTAAGAAAAGCACAAGAAACATTTGCAAAGTATACTCAAGAAGAAGTAGATAAAATCTTTTTCGAAGCTTCTATGGCTGCAAATAAAGCAAGAATTCCTCTTGCTAAAATGGCAGTTGAAGAAACAGGAATGGGTATTGTAGAAGATAAGATTATCAAAAATCATTATGCTTCAGAGTATATCTATAACGCATATAAAAATACAAAGACTTGTGGACTTATTGAGGAAGACAAGGAATACGGTATTCAAAAAATAGCTGAACCTATCGGAGTTGTAGCAGCAGTTATTCCAACTACTAACCCAACATCAACAGCAATCTTCAAAACACTTCTTGCTTTAAAAACAAGAAATGCAATTATAATTAGCCCTCATCCAAGAGCTAAGGAAAGCACAATTGCAGCAGCTAAATTAGTTTTAGAGGCAGCAGTTAAGGCTGGAGCACCAGAAGATATCATCGGATGGATTGATGTACCATCTCTTGAACTTACTAACATGATTATGCAAGAAGCAGATATTATCCTTGCTACAGGTGGTCCTGGCATGGTTAAATCAGCTTATTCATCTGGAAAACCAGCAATTGGTGTTGGTGCAGGAAATACACCAGCTTTAATAGATGAAAGTGCAGATATTCTTTTAGCTGTTAACTCAATTATTCATTCAAAAACTTTTGATAACGGAATGATTTGTGCATCTGAGCAAAGCGTAATTGTAGATAAAAAAATCTATAAAGAGGTTAAGGACGAATTTGCAAAAAGAGGATGCTATTTCCTTAAGGGTGACGAGATAGATAAGGTTAGAAAAACTATTCTTGTTCCAAATAAAAATGGAGATAAGATACTTAACAACAAAATTGTTGGACAAAGTGCATACACAATCGCTAAACTTGCAGGAGTTTTAGTTGATAAGAAGACGAAGATTTTAATTGGTGAAGTTGAAAGTGTAGATATTGCAGAAGAATTTGCACATGAAAAATTATCTCCTGTACTAGCTATGTATAAGGCAAATGACTTTGCAGATGCAATGGCTAAATCTGAGCATTTAATTGCCGATGGTGGTTATGGACATACTTCATCACTTTATATTAACGAAGGCATTAGTATGGATAAGATTAATGAATACACAAGTAGAATGAAAACTTGTAGAATCCTTATTAATACTCCTTCATCTCACGGTGGAATTGGTGACCTTTATAACTTTAAGCTTGCACCATCTCTTACTCTTGGTTGTGGTAGTTACGGCGGAAACTCTGTATCAGAAAATGTTGGAGTTAAGCATCTTATTAATATTAAAACAGTTGCAGCAAGGAGAGAGAATATGCTTTGGTATAGAGTGCCTGAAAAGGTTTATTTCAAAAAAGGTAGTATGCCTGTTGCTTTAGACGAACTTGGAACAGTATATAAAAAGAAAAAAGCTTTCATTGTAACTGATGGTTTCTTATATGAAAATGGATATGTTAAAAATATTGAAAGAAAGCTTGATGAAATGGGAATTACTCATACTTGCTTCTATCAAGTTCTTCCGGATCCAACTTTAGCTACAGCTAAAGAAGGTGCTAAACTTATGAGAGATTTCCAGCCGGATGTTGTAATTGCTCTTGGCGGTGGTTCTCCAATTGATGCCGGAAAAATCATGTGGGTTCTTTATGAGCATCCAGAAGTAGACTTCATGGATATGGCTATGAGATTTATGGACATTAGAAAACGTGTTTATACCTTCCCTAAGATGGGTGAAAAAGCTATGTTTGTAGCTATTCCAACCACATCAGGAACAGGCTCAGAAGTTACTCCATTTGCAGTAATTACGGATGAAAAAACAGGACTTAAATACCCTCTTGCCGATTATGAACTCATGCCTAACATGGCAATTATAGATGTGGATAACACCATGTCTCAACCAAGAGGACTAACTTCAGCTTCAGGTATCGACGCACTTACTCATGCTTTAGAGGCGTATGCTTCAATTATGGCAACTTCATATACAGATGGACCAGCTCTTACAGCTATGAAACTTATTTTCAAATATTTGCCAAGTGCATATGAAAATGGTGCAGCAGATATGATAGCTCGTGAAAAGATGGCAGAAGCTTCAACTCTTGCTGGTATGGCATTTGCAAATGCATTCCTTGGACTTTGCCATTCTATGGCACATAAACTTGGAGCATTCCATCATTTGCCACATGGTGTTGCAAATGCACTTCTAATCAGTGAAATAATTAAATTTAATGCAGCAGAAGTTCCAACTAAGATGGGAACATTCTCTCAATATCAATATCCACATGCCTTAGAAAGATATGTTGAATGTGCAAATAACGTTGGAGTATTTGGAAAAACTGATGAAGAAACTTTAGCACTTTTCATTGATAAAATTGAAGAACTAAAAGCAGCAGTTGGAATTAAGAAAACAATCAGAGACTATGGAATTGATGAAGATACATTCCTTTCTACTCTTGATGAAATGGTTGAAGATGCTTTCGATGATCAATGTACAGGAGCTAACCCAAGATATCCACTTATGACAGAGATTAGAGATATCTATCTTAAAGCATATTATGGAATTAAGGAAAAAGCTGAATTAAAAGAAAAGAAGAAAGATATAGATATTAAGGTAATTGTAAGAAAATAAGAATAAAAGTTATTAGTCAATGAAAAGCCATGACCTGTTGGAGAAGTCCAGAGGTTGTGGCTTTTTGAAGTATGTATTTGACATAAGATGTGAGCATAAATTAAAAAAACAATTAAAAGCTTTCATTGCTTTTAAAAACTGTATGAAATAGGGCAAAAATCTTGAATGTATCAAAAACAAGGCATAGACTATGATTAAAAGAAATGTATTTAAGAAAAGCGGAATATTGATAAAAGAGGAGAGTGAAATAATGAGTGATAAAATAAATTCAAGTAGTATAGCAGCAGAAGGTGCAATTAATGAATTGGTTGGTATAGATACATCAGGATTTAATAATCAAACAGTTGAGATTAGTTTTTCTTCTGGTATTTCTGGAATGGTTGTAGCTAAAGATACTGTAAATAATGTGCTAGATGCTATTTCTGATTTTGCTAGTGTAGTTTTAGAACAAGCAAATAAATTTCCTGAAATAGCACACAAAATTGAAAAACGAGATATTGAGGATAAGAATAGGTGGGTAAAGTAAATGGGTAAGGATAAAAGTGTAAATGAGAGATATGAATTGGGATTAAAAATTAGAGATAATGAACGTAAACAAGAAAAACTAGGAGATTTCAAGAGAGAATATGGACATTCAATTGAAAGATTTAATAGTAAAATGCAAGATTTGAAAAGGCAGGAAGATAAAGTTCTTTATCAATCAGGGACATCTGGAAATAAAGGGGTTATAAATCAGCTTGATGTAAATAAGAGCGTTAGTGATGGAATTAACAGGTTTGTTAATTCTCAAAGAGAAGAATTGGAACATACTTGTAGAAGTGTAAGAAGAAATATGGAGGATCAAAGAGAAAATCTTGTAAAGGAGAGGAATAGATTGCCATGGGAGTAAAGTTTAGTAAAGATGAAAGTGAGAAAATAATCCATGCCATGGAGAATAATTTAAAGCTTGCAAATGAAATTATTACTAGACTGTCTTCTGGTTGTTCTCATTTGCAAAATAGTTTAAATTCAGGGGAATTAAGTGGTGCTGCATATAAAGCAGGAAGCAGTTTATTTGCAAAAATAATTATTCCTACAATAAAAAAGCTTAAAGCAGCTGTTAATGATATTAAAGCAGAGCTTAAAAGTTATAAATATGCACATACGGTTGCGGTAGAGGCATGTATTGGTGGGTATGCTGACTTGGAGATGTTTCAACAGCAGGTTAGAATAAAGAAAGCAAAAATTCAGGTAATTGATGAGCAATTACGAACTAACCAGAATTTTATAAA
>JAISGP010000097.1 GCA_031263035.1 Lachnospiraceae bacterium
TTCCTACAATAATAAGTACTTTTATAATAGTCTCTTGCTTATTAAACCAGTATTTAAACTTGCCCCAAAGATTAGCAATCTTTGATTTAGAAGGATCTTCCTCATATTCTCCTCCATCAGCCTGTCCATAAAACTCTTTTTTATAATCTTTTTCATTAGACTTTTTAGAATTAGCACCTTCACTACTATAAAAATATGGTTCATTTTTATTTGAGCTTGTAGTCTTTTCTTCATTTAAATTAGCATATGCATTTGTTTTATTCTCATTTAAATTGGAAGTAGCCTTTTCTCCATTTGCAAAACTCTTATCATCAGATGTAGTATGATTTCCATAATCATAGCTAAAAGGTTCTGCTGTTTCAAATGAAGTGTTTCTTTGATTACGAATGGCATTAGGATTATTTGCAAAATAATCGTCTTTTATACTATTTGCAATACTTACTGGGCTATCAACCTTGCTACTTACGATATCCTCTTCCTTTATCTCTCCATCGTCAAAATAGTTTTCATAGTAAGATATGGCTTCAGCTCTTTCATCTTCAGGGAGCTCCCATAATAACTTTTCTAATTCTGTAATAAAATCTTTTCGTGTCATGAGTTTTCACCCCCTTCAAATAAGTTCTTAATCTTCTGCGAATAATTTTTCCACTCTACCTTGTACAAATTCAATTGTGCTTTTCCTTTTTCTTTAATCTTGTAATACCTTCTGTTTCGTCCATCAATCTGTTTATCATATGTCTCTAAACATTCATCTTTCTGCAAACGTCTTAGTACTGGATAAAGGGTGGATTCTGAGATGTCTATGGCAGTCTTTACATCCTGTGTAATCTTATAACCATATGTCCCTTCTTCCTCTCTCGATACTACTGCTAATACTATTGCATCTAGCAAATTGGACCCTGTATTAAAAAGCATATACAATCCCTCCTTCCTAGAAAGTGTAATAATTTTTCCTTGAACAATTTTTTCTTTAGTTGCCAAGATTCACCCTTTTTAACTTTCCCTCTATGCATTAATGTGTACTCTCCATCTTTTTCAATCAGCAATATTATTGAAATTCTTATATATTTGATTTAACTATATTATACACGATATAATATAGTTGTCAATACTATATTGCAAAGTTTTTTAAAAACTTTTCTGGAAATAATTCGTTATGGTGCAAACATAGTATTAATTAGGGCTTCAATACCTTAGTAATAATGGAAAAAATCGAATAATAAATACCCAATAATGCCGATTTCTTCTTTGTTTCAAATATTTTTATATACTAAAAAAGTGGCCAAATGACCACTTTTTCACTGAATATAATATTTTATTATTATTTAGATACTTTACATTCAAAAATATGATAATGATTTTAACAATGACTTTGCTAATTTTAGCATAGTCTTTGCTAAACATCTTGATTTTCTCTCTATAACAAACTAGTCATATATACCGGAAGATAAATCGTTTCCTTTTCAACTTTCAAGTCTTTTGTATATATTATATAACTATTACCTATTCTATTTTTATATTTAGCAATAAACTTATCTATTGAAGCATGTCTACTATATGAAGAAGACTTAACTTCAATAGGACATATTTTTAAATTCCTTCTTATCAAAAAATCAATCTCCATGTTATTTTGACTGTCACTCCTATCAAAATTATTATAGAAAAATAATTTATTACCACAAGAATTTAGCATCTGGGCTACAATATTTTCAAAAAACATTCCTTCATTTAAATTAAGTCTATCAAACAATATTGACTTATAAACATTTTTTTCTGTTATTTCTCTGTCAGAAAATGCATGACTAAAAAGTAGTCCAGTATCAGACATATAGCATTTTAAAGTTAATCTATCTACATTTAAACCAAGCCCAACATTGGGGTCCATATTATTAAAACATATATTAATTATCTCTGCTTCATCAAGCCACATAAATGCATCTTCATAATTTCTAAATCTTGTGCCTTTTCCTAATGAAGACAATTTAAATCTTTTTTCATGTCTAGATAATTGAGCCGGAATATCATCAAATATACCCCGAACTTTATTTTCATATCCAGTTGCGTATTTAGCAATATCACTTCTATATAACTCTAAGATATCTCGTTTAATCTCATCTACTAACTGAAAGTCCTTATTTGTGGCATACTGTTTCACAGCTTGAGGCATACCTCCCACAATCATATATTGTCGAAATAAGCCAATAACTTTTCTATGTATTCCTTCTCCCAATGGAGTTAGAGTTTCAAAACATTTTTTAATATATGGCATAGTAACGTCGTCACCTAACGCCCATAAAAACTCTTCAAAATCCATAGGATTTAAAGTTATATGCTTCTCTTCAGACGGAATAAGTATATCCTGTATATTTCTCTTAATTGAAATTAAAGAACCTGTTTCTATATAATCATATCTCCCATCTTCAACTAAAGATTTTATCATTTGCCTTGCACGGGGATATAATTGTACTTCGTCAAATACTATTAGAGTATTTCTTTCATAAAATTTCACTCCTGTAACAACCGAAAGGTACATAAAGAAGCTGTCTAGATCATATGTTTCATTTTCAAATAAATCCTTAATTGCTTTTCTAGCGGTAGAAAAATCAATTATAAGACTAGATTTGTACTCATTTTGGGCAAATTCTTTTACTATATAGCTTTTCCCAACACGCCTTGCGCCTTCAATTAAAATAGCACGTGAACCATTACTTTCTTTTTTCCATTTTTTCAAAACATTGTATATTTTTCTTTTTAACGGCATATATGATCCCCCTCCTACACAAAACAGCAATTCTTATATGAGAAATTATACACCAATACAGTAATTCTTTCAATGCAAATTATGCACGAAAGCAGCAATTCTTCCAACTCAAATAATACACGAAAGCAGCAATTCTTGTAATCCAAATATTACACCAAATCAGCAATTCTTCAAGTGAAAATTATTTTATTCCCCCTTCATCGTCCTAGGTAAATTCACCAATTCTTTCTTCAAATCAGACCTTACACTCATTTGCCAGAAGGCTTCTCCCAGATATAAGGCTTTGTCAAAGAATGAATAAGTTAGCAAAGCTTTTATTGTATTTTTAAGAGAATACACTCGCCTACTTGCATCTATTGTTTCAAGTTGCATTTCATATGGTGACATATTCTTTGGATAATGAACTACATGTCCACGGTATTTTGACCAATTTTCATGAAGAAGATTGTCCTTATTTGCATCATATACAGGAGTTCCGGGTACGAAGTACATAGATTGAATTAGGACACCTTTAATATGGTACTTATCTACAAATTCAGCTAGTCTTTTTCCTGCACCTTTTGTCTGATTATCGGAACCCATAATAAACAATCCGCGGACATTAATTCCATGTTTTTGAATGTTCTTAATTGCATCTATTATCTCTTCTTTAGTACTCTTTTTATGATATGACTTAAAACTTTCATCTTCGATGAACTCTATTCCCATTGCCACTTCTGCAAATCCAGCTTTTTTTAGCAAATCTAGGATTTCATCATCAAATCCCACTTCGTATCTAGCCTGAATACTGAACTTAGTTTTATATTTGCAAATAATATCACTGTGAATCATAAGGGTTAACACTTCAATCGCCCAGCTTCTATTTGCAAAGAAATTATCATCAGTAATCCAGAGAAAATTCATCAACCTTTTGAATATTGGTGGTTGATGGAAAAGAATTGCTTCTTCAATATCAGCAACCACATTTGCAGGAGTTCTGGTACGAACTTTATGTCCAAAATGTCTAACGACCGCACAATAATCACAGTTGTGAGGGCATCCTCTAGATGCGTGAACTTGTGGCCAAATGGTATAATGCCATGCTGCCATTTTATGATAATTATAGACTAAGTATCTATTTGGTATGGTGTCAATATTTTCCGGAGGAGTCGGATTACCTGTATAAACCAATTCCTTGTTCCTAATATAGGCAAGTCCTGGAAAATCCAGTGGTTTGTTATTCTTTAAAGCCTTAATAAACTGCAGAATAGTTTCATCACCTTCCCCAGTCATTACATAATCGCAGTACTTTACTGCCTCTTTATAATTCATAGAAGCATGCAAACCGCCTAAAACTATAATTGCTTTAGAATGTTTTTTCAGGAACTTAGCAAGTTTATATCCTCTAGTAGCTGCAAATGTAAAAATACTTAAAAATATAATGTCTGCATCTATAATATCGTCAATAGGTATTCTAGATATTGATTCGCTATACATTAAAGTATCGTCCACTTCTTCATTTGCAATGGTAGCTAGAGTCATAAGCCCATGGGATGGGGTACGAATATATCGGTCATATGTAAACAAATTCAAAGGAGTTGGTTTGTATGGCCTGTCGCCGGGTTCGATAAATCTGATTTTGTTAATTTTCATCTCTTATCCTTTCTGAAATTTTCTTCACTAATTTTTACCAGTGTATACCTTCTAAAACATATTTACTACTTCCTCATTCAATTTAAAAGATTTTACAAAGGCAACACATTCAACGTATGCATTTTATAACTATCATCTGTACTACTCTTTATTTACATTATTATCATATGTATCAACGAAACTATCTGGCAAACCACCCATTCCATTATTATAAACATAATTCACTGTCTGGTATGTCTCCTGCTGCCTCTTTTTAGTTTTGAAATTCCATGTTATATTTTCAAATCCAATATATTTACTTTGCCCAAATGCAAGGACACCAAGAAAAATATATGTAAATGTCATCAAGCCAAATACGTACCAAACGCACCAGCCACCATTCTTATCAAAAGCTTTAGCAAGTTTATAAAATGTATAGAACAACATTACCAAAAGAAAACCTAATTCTATAATGATTTCTAAAATATCTGGAAAATCAAATGTATAACTTGAGCCTTTAAACTCTTCCATAAATCCTTCAACAAATCCTTCTCCAGCTCCAAACCAGAAAGACATACTTGCAAATATTAAAACCCAAAAACCAATCCAAAATTTTCCAGTAATATATTTATAAAAAAGTCCAATGTTGTATACTGGAATTAATCCTTTCCACCATTGTATACCTATTTTCTTAAAAATCATACAGGTACATGCTACTGTCCATATTGTTATTATTACGTCAAGTACTCCCATTATTTTATCTCCCTATTATCACTTCTTCTTTTTATTATTACCACCAGATTTTCTATCTTTAATCCAATGGTATATTTTTATAATTAAACCTAGTATTAGTCCACTCCCTCTATTCCAGAATTTACTTATCACAAAAATTTATTCATTTTCAAAATAATCCGTCATCTACACCATACCTTTATCTTTAACTTCTACATCCACAAGTCTTGAAAATCCACCTAAAGTCCTTGTAAAGAAAACTACTTTTGCAAATATAATCCATGCAGGTATCGCCCAAATACACAACTCATCATAATATATCCATAGGTCGTTTGTAACAGAACGAAGTATTGCAAATGACACTACTATTCCACCCCAGATAAGAAATACCATAGATAAACGTTTAGGCGTTAATACAAGTTCTACTTTTTCCAGTCCCTCTAAGTCAAATGGGGGTTTTAATACTGATAATCGAATTATCTCTATAAGAAAATATACAACTCCAAATCCTAAAATTGTAATATAAGGATTAATAGTAAGGCTTATACACCAGCCAGAAAACATTAAATATAAAGCTCCAATAACAAATATAGCAAGAAACATTAAACCTGCAACAATAAAATAATCAGAGTCTTTATCCTTACCAACTTCTCTTGGGTCCCCTACTCTTTCTGGTGTTCTAGACAAAAAACTAGACTTAGCTTCATACTGTTGTATTCTCTTTAACTTCAATTCTTTTAACCTAGAGTAATCAACCTTATATGCTCTAGCTCTCACAAGAAACTGAAAAAATGGTAAATATGTGGTTAATCTAGTAGGCCTTGCATAATCGACTAAATAATAGTCAGCTTTTTCTTTGACAACTTTATATCTAGCGTTAAGCTTTTTATAAACTAATAAATTATCCTCTTCATATCTCTTTTCCGGAATAGTTTTCCAAATAACTCCGCAATCTTTAAATGTTATTAGCCCTTGACATTTTTCTCTATCTCTAAGGGGTTGATCATAGCGAATTTTCTTAGTAATATGAATTTCATCTTTAAAATCATTACTTCTCAACTTAATAGCATAGTATCCATAATATCCCTCAACTTTACTCACTTTTGAAAATCTAGAAATTCCATAATACAAATCATTTGATAAAATAAAGAATAGTTCAAAATTATACTGTATATTTCTTTTGATTATATTATATACTTCCATTGCACGTTCTCTAATAGTTTCAGCCTTTTCATCTCCATTTAAAAATATAGATATTTGCAAATTACCTTCAGGAAAAACATTTATATAATCATTATGTTTATATTGCTCATCATCTACATCTAAGTCTACTTGTTTAATCGAATAGTTCTCTATAAAATCAAACTGATTTAACAATTCCTCTACTGGCAATGCATATGTACTAATATTTGCACAAGATTTGTAATCTGTTACAAGACTTGTAGGTCCAAATGAAGTAATAAGTGCCTTCGCTACAACCCCGTTATAATCCCTTATCTTTGTTCTAATATAAGTATCCTTTTTATCATTCACATACTCATAATAAAAATCTCTTACAATTTCAAATGTCTCTCCTGGAAATTGCTGATTTAGGACACTTATTAAATATCCTTCAGCTAAACTAGCTGTTCTAAAATTATCTTGAAATTTATAACTTTCTTTTTTTCTTTGCATTTTATCTCCGTGTCTTGATATTTTTACAAGTACTGAAAACAAAACACAGATAACAAAAATAATAAAAAAGATACCATCTATTATTTCTTTCATTTTTAACCCCTTACATTTTTCTTTTATTATTACCAGCTGATTTTTCATCTTTAAAACAGTGGTAAATTTTAATAATCAAACTTAATATTATTCTACTTTTTCAATTTCAAAATTTACATTACTTGGAAAATTACTCATATTAGCTATATTCAACATCAAGAACAATAAAAATCCAACCGGAAAAAATATCACAGATATTAGTATACCATCAAAAAAGAACACAAAGTAAAATATGACACCTGCAAATATTAACTTTACAATAGTTATAATATTAAGACCACGTACAATAACTTGATCTAACGTCAATTCTTTCCCTTTTATTTTTGCAAACCAAATTGAACTAAATGCATAAACCATTTTTGAGGTTGGGCTTGCATAATCTAGCAAATAATGCTTGTCATTTGCCTTAATAATCCTATATCGTGGATTTATTTTTTTATATACCTTGTATTCACCAGCTTTAATTAACATCTATCTATCCTTTTTCCATATTTTTTTGATTGAAAATTTAACATCTAAATCCCCTCATCTACCTTAACTCCAACATACTCCCTTTTACTAAAAGCTAGTATTCCTAAAAACACTGGTGTAATTATGGTTAACCCAACCGTAAATGCCACTGCATCAGCACCTTTAAATCCAAATACTACTGATAATTGAAACATCGAATAAAATACTAAAATCAAAGATAGCATAAATACAACTGTTGGTGAAACAGGTAGAAAGAATAATGGTATTAAGAAAATCAAAAACTCAAATCCATTACCGGTTATACTCTTAAATACAATATAAAAATTATAAAAGGGAATAAAAATTTTCCACCATTTCTCATTGAACTTTTTAAAAATAAATGCCCAACAAACAACTTCAAAAATCAAAGCAAAAAATATTAATAATAAATAATATATAGCTGCAACAAAGTTTTCCATACTTTCTCCCACTTCTTAAAAAACATCCCTTAAACAAGCTTCTTCAATTAATTTGTTCTGTATTTCCTTATTTAACTTTAAAGTCTTATGTATCTTAATATAATCTTTTATTGAAGAATAAATATAATATAAAATAATTACACCAATTAATAATATAAAAAATCCTGTGCTAGCAACTCCTCTCCCTCCATACTCATCATGTAATTCCGAAAAAAACATCAAAACTAATACCGCATTAATTACCCCAAGAATTAAAAGAGTAACACAATCTTCCTTTATATGTTTTATTCTATTTTTCTTTATCTTCTTCCTTTGTTCCATCAGATGTTCCAGCCTTTTTTGTTCACTGAAAGTGCAACAATTTTCAAATTTTTCCATATCTCTATGTAACATAATTTACCTATTCCTCATTAATTATTACTTATTGACCTTTAAATTCATTTATTTCTCTATCGGCACTACTCTAATATTTTGATCTGGATAAAAATTACCCAACATCCTAATAAAAATAAGTAAAATTGCATAAAATCCAAAAACTAATGCCAAAAATATATTGATTTTAGTTTCACCAAAAGCCAATCCAATCATAGACACTAAAAACCATTCAGCAAGAATATAGCATAAAAAAATTATCACCTCATTTTTCAACGCCTTAGGTTTAAGATGTATTTCAACTTCTTCCAAATCATCAATACTTATAGGCGGCTTTTTTATACTCAAAAGAACTACAAAAAAGGCAAAAATCAAAGCAAAAATACCAAACATAATTATTCTATTTAATAAAGTATTCATGACTTCAAAAGGTGCTTCCATAGAACTCACGACTAACATAAATGTAAGAAATCCCCCTATTAATACGGCTGCTGTACCTGCACTTTCTCCTTGTTTATAAAGTTGCAAATCATCTAATTGAGTATCTTTAACTTTATATCCACGAATTTTAACATTATTGCGAATGAAAGGAAAATAGGTACTTAACCTATTTGGTCGTGCATAATCCAATAAATAATAATCATCCTTCCAATGAATAAGTGCATATCGTAAATTCTGCTTTTTAAAGACAGCTACATTTCCATCTTCAGATAACTTTAATGGAGTATATTTCCAAATAGAACCATAATTTTGAAAACCTATATAATGTTGTTGTTCTTCCTCCTCGGTGTAAGACCTATGAAATATAATATCTTTATCCCTGTATGGCTTTTGCCCATAATGCCAATATAATTTTGTTACAAAATACCCAAAATACGTTGGAATTTGCTTATCACTAAATCTTGAAACACCATAATATAGATTATCTGCCAGTATAAAATTCAAATGAAATTCCCTAAGTTGATTTTTTCTAAGAGCTTCATAAATATTTTTTATATCTACAAAATAATCTTTAAACTCTTTACCAGCCGGTAAAATCACACTAATACTTAATGTAACATTAAAATCTATAAAATACTTATTTAAAGACATATTTAAATCTGCATCTTCAGGAACGCCATGAATATTTTGTTCAATACAGTAATTTTCTATTCCTTCAAACTCATTTAGTATCTTCTTTACTGGTGCAGCAATCTTAGGCATAAAATAACAGTTTAAATAATCCGTTTTTAAAGAAGATATGCCTTTCGCATCAACTGATGCACATGCAACAATTCCATCTTTATCCTTAACCTTTGATTTAATGAACACACCATAAATATTATTCTGATATTTATATAAATCATCATGTATAATAACAAAATCTTTCCCCACATAGGCTTCATTCATGCATTCTATTAAGAATGCTTCCGCACCTTCTGCTGTTCCAAACCTATACTTATAAATCATTTTCTTATCTATATCTGTTAAACTCATTTTTCTTTACCCTTACCTAATTACTCTTCTGTTTTATTCTCTATAGTTTGTTCAGCATTTGTCACTTCTTTTGCTTGAGTATTTTCCTCTTCATTTGCAACAGTATCATACACTCCAACATATTCCGCTTTTCCAAATGCTAAAATTCCTATAAATACTGGACATAGTAAGAGTAAACCTACTGTATATCCTACTGCTTCATAAGATTTTTTGCCAAATACAATTGCAAGTCTTGCCCAAGTATACAAGGCTATAATCACACTGGCTATATTAAATAAAACCGTTGAGCGAATGAATAAAAGTGGTATAAATTGAATTAAAAATACCCATCCGCTTCCAGAAACTTTTTTATATAATATAACCAAATCATAAAATGGTATTATAGCTTTCCACCATTCCACGCCAAATTTAATAAAAATCTTAGCCAAACATACTAATATCCAAATTGCTATTGGTATTCTAAACATTCCTATAACCAAAGATACTATTATTTGCAAATTACTCATCTTCTTTTTCCTCCTTTATTTCAAAATTAACAAAATTATCTTCCATACTGCTTTAGCTCATCAGCTATATCTAATTCGTTTTAATCGCTAGAATTTTTTAATTAATAATCATTGAATTATTTTTCTTCTGTATCTTTTTTAGCATTAATAACATCTGCTTCATTATTAGCTTTTTCTATCTTTATACTTGCATTAACTTTCTTATTAACTACTTCAAAATGCTTATCTATAACTTTTTTAGCCATTTCATGACCTCGTTTTAAAACTTTTCTTATAAGTCTTACAACTAAATATATTAAAAACCCTACTACTAAAAAAAATACAATTAGTATTAATGGATGTCTCAATAAAAAAAATATAAATTCACAAAATCCAATCCATATTCCTAATATTGCTCCATATAAAAAGAAACCTATATTCTCCATTTTTAACTCCTAAATTTATAAAATTATTCATTTATAACGTTTTTTCGTCCTTATTATTCTCCGCATTGATTACATTTAATTCATTATCTGCTTTAGCAATCTTTATACTTGCGTCAACTTTCTTATTGGCTACTTCATAATGTCTATCTATAACTTTATTAGCCATTTCATGACATCGTTTTAGAACTTTTATTGTAAATCTTATTACTAAAAATAATAAAAATCCTATTACTAAAATAATTACAATTAATGTAAATGGATGCCTCCATAAGAATTTTAAAAATTGAGCAATTGCGTACCAAAATTTTAATACTGCTTCAAATGCTACTTCAGATACATCGTCCATTTTTCCCTCCTACATTTCTGTATCAACAAATGCAAATAATTTCTTTACTTGCTCCTCGCTCATAAATGCTGTTGATATTAATTTACTTTCTACCTGCTTTTTCCATAAATCATAAGTTGCAAATTCAATTTCATCATCATCTGAAATACCCATAGAGACTACCTTTTTTATAAGCATATTTGTAACAAGTATTGGTGGAATATCTGGAATTTCTCCATATGGCCATAATCTTCCATAATAATCTATTACATATTCATTCTCACCATCTGTTACTAAAATCTTTCTTGCAGTTAGAGCTACATAGGTATTTTTTCTACTAGCAAATACTTTCTGAAGATCTTCGTTAAACATTTCTTCTTCCAATTCAACCACTGTATACAAAGGCAAAACTTTACTAAAAGATATATCTACAAATGACAACAATGTTAAGAAATCTTCATATCCAACCTTTATTACCTGCTCTCCACGTTTCAGAAAAATAATTTCATTTTCATAACTTATCTTCATTTCTATATCTGAACCAACAAAACTATCATATTTAAAACTATCTTTATGATTAAATATAGTCTTATAAACATCATGATAAAGCTTATTATTTGCTCCAAATAGTCTTCCATATTGTTTTAACTCATCCGCTATATCTAATTCTTTTAAATCACTAGAATTAAAAACAAATTCAAATACTGCATTTCTATTATCATCCATTACTTAAACCTCGGCTTTCCATTATGTTCAAATAAATTTTTCCCTAATTTAGCATCTGTCTCAGCAATATCTTCAGAAACATCATTAAGCATCCGTATATATTTCTTGGCAATACGTTTATAACTCTTTATTGTAGTTTCAATATCAGCAATTTCATCTGATATTTGAGTTAAATTGGTTAGATTGGTTTTCTCTAACTTAAAATCATCTGATGAAATTGGTTCTATCCATGAAACTGCGGTTTCGCAACCTTTTACTGTTGTATCAAATCTATCTTTATTTAATTTAATAAGAAAACCATTACTCATTTTTTTTACCTCCTAGTTTTTCTTCATCAACCAATTCTTCAATTTCAAATGTAACTCCTGTAGGAAAATTCCCCATATTAGGCATATTTAATAAAATAAACAATAATGCTGCAATAGGAATAATAATATGAATTGGTATCCCAAAAAGAAAAAAAGTATAATACATTATCATAGCCATTAAGACTAACATTATTATTGTTGTACAATTAATATCTCGAACCATTTTGGCAGTAACATTTTCACTTGGAAATGAAATTATAATATTTTTACATCCATTTGTATCAATTGGTTCTTTTATGAAGTTTAACCATATTGCTCTTAAATAAAATATAAATATTAAACCCATTAAAAAAATAACTCTTTGAAATTTAGTTGGATCTAAAATTGATAATGGAATATTTATTCCGCCCAAAAGTGCTACTAACAAAAATACTACTAATACTTCTATCCATGGATGATGCCTTTTAACTGCAACTTCTTGCAACTCTATCTTATTAAGCTGACTTAATGTCAACTCCTTACCTTTTATTCTAGTAAACCAAATCGAACTAAAAGCATAAACCATTTTTGATTTTGGACTTGCAAAATCTAACATGTAATACTTTTCTTTCGCCTTAATAATCCTATATCTAGGATTGTTTTTTTTGAAAACTTTGTATTCATTTTCTTTTATTAACATCTTGTTCTCCCCCAAAATCCCATTATTTGTTGATATTTATAATTAAGTTCACGTCCTTTATTTATACTCTCTCCAACTTTATCAACATTATGTTTCACTACCGGATTATGATTATATAAATTACTTCCAATAGCACCTGCTATGGCTACTATTGCTCCTGCCGGACCAGCAAGAACAGCCGTTTCCTCAAGTCCAGCTTTTACCCCTCTTTTAATGGCAATTTGTTTGATACCTTCACCAGCTGCCACCCATGAAAAATTCCACCCTGCATGACTTGTAGCCGTACCTGAATTACCCGTTTTTCCATAATCCTGAAACATTGTATTCAAAAAATCAACAAAATTCGCTCCAGGATATGCAGGTACTATTGAACCTATTTCTAAATCTTTAAGCACATCTATTGTAAAATCCATACCACCATTATATAAATCTATATAATTATCAAACTTAACCTTATAATCTTGCTTTTTAATTCCTTTAGCAAAACTTGCTTCTGCAGCATATGTTGCAAATTTAGGATCACTATAAGATAAACTACTCATTTTTGATAATTTACCTATTTCACGATTTAACTTCTCTAATCCATTCTTGACTTTTTTCTTCTTACAAGTACTCTCATATGTATGAACTCTATCCATTATCTTCTTCAAATAATCACTTGCTTCAGCAAGTTTTTTATTTACATGCTTTGAAGAAGTATCTAGTTCCACATCTATCTCACTTAAAGTGCTATAAATCTTATTAAAAGCCTTTTCATATTCATTATTATTTTTTTGAAATTTCACTATCTTCTGTTGTAATCCAATTAAAGTATCTTCTTTTATAATGGCCTTTTCTGTATTTTCTTTTACATTCTCCACAAATCTATTAATTTCATCATCCATATCATCAGCAATAAGTTCATATAAATCTTTTATTGCTACTATTATTGCACAATGATTATTATTAATATTGTCAGCAATAGCCTCTCCAACTTTTCCTGTAAGGTTATTATCTTCTATAATAAAATTAAAATTCCCTCTAGCATAATCTAATTGGTCTTTTACTCTCTTTAATTTTTCATATCTAAATGAATATGCCTTATCTCTAAGTTCCTTTTCATTCACTTTAAAACCCATAAACCAATTCTCCTTTCCTTCCAATACTAATTTTGAGTATTTTGCAATGCTAAACTATTATTTGCCGTTGCTAAATTTGTCTGAATACATTCAATATCAAGCTGTAATTGCGTTATCTTAATATTTATATTCGTAAGATTACTTTCCTGTACTCCTAAATATTTATCCATTTTCTTTCTTACTTCAGTTATCTTATTTCCATATGTCTTCCTATTCGTACCATAAAAATCATTATACTCAGTATTACTTGTTTCACTTATAACCGTTAATTCAAAAGTTTTATATAGTTCAATTGTACTTTTTAAACTTTTTTTAGCTGTAGTTAATTTCTCCAATTGCTCATTCTTTAAGTTTATTTGACTATTATACCCTGCTATTTCACTATTTATCTTTTGTAATGTTGCTGCATCTGACATGATTGCTCCTTTCTAAATTTCATTATTAGTTTTTACTAACCACTAATTTCATTAATAAATTAACTAAATATCCCTCTACAATAAATTTCTTTACCATCTTAAATAGAAAATCTTTTTGTCTATCCACACATAACAGTTCTAAAAATATAACTTTTTTGCGTAAATCTTTTTAACTATAAAGCTTTCTCTACTCCTCCTGCACCATTTTCATCTTTCTTACATCATGACCATTAAAGTAATGAGTTTCATCTTCTTTAATCTCCGGTTCATTAAACTCACTCTTAACTCTTATATATCCTTGATCATAAAGTCTTGCTCCTACTAATCCTGTTACTGGATTTGCCTTTAATAACTTTCCTACTTCTTTAAAATCATTATCTAGTAGAGATTTTTCATCTTGGAAGATAAATGTAATCTTATACTCTCTACATTTCTTTAAAAGTTTTTTAAACTTGCTAATATCAAACTGTAAAGCCTGTTCATATGCCTCTACATCTGG